>JANYFU010000397.1 GCA_025359665.1 Caulobacteraceae bacterium | reverse complement strand
CGCCGATCCGCAAACTGACCGGGGAGCACGGCTTCACCCAGACCTTTTTCGAGGACGCCAGGGTTCCCGCCGAGGGGCTGGTCGGCAAGGAGGGCGAGGGCTGGAGGGTCGCCATGCGCACCCTGGAATATGAGCGCGGGGCCCGGGGCGGGCAGGCCGGCGGCTACATTTCCGTGCAGTCCGACGCCTGGGACGTGCTGAAGCTGGCGAAGCGGATGGATCGGGACGGCGCGCCGGCCCTGGAGGACCCCGCGATCCGCGACAAGATGGTGGAGTTCATGATCGAGATCCAAAGCATGGCGCTGTGCCGCCAGCGCATCGCCGTTCCCGCCCTGACCACCGATCACCCGCTCGGCCTGCCGCTGAGCAGCAAGCTGATGGGCAGCGAATTCAACCGACGGGTCAACGAATTCGCGGTCAGCCTGACCGGCGCGCGCGGCGCCTACTATGTCGGAGACGAAAGCGCCGTGGACGACGGTATCTGGACCCGCGCCTATCTGAACGCCTTCTCCGGCACCATCGGCGGGGGCACCTCGCAGATCCAGCACAACATCATCGGTGAGAACGTGCTGGGCCTGCCCAAGTGAGCGCGCCGGTCCGCGAACTCGGCCGCATCGGCTTCAGCGAAGAGCAAGGCAGCCTGCTCGAGGTGGCGACCGAATTCTGCCGCGAAAAATCACCGGTGGCCAAGGTCCGGGCGCTGATCGAGGACGAGCTTGGCCACGATCCGGCGCTGTGGCGCGAGATCGCCGAATTGGGCTGGCTGGGGGTGGCGATCCCGGAGGATTTCGGCGGCGCGGGCCTGAGCCTAGCCGAGGCGGTTCCTATCATGGAGCAGATGGGACGGCGGTTGTTGAGCGGGCCGTTCGCCTCCACCACCCTGGCCGCCCAGGCGATCCTGAGCGGCGGAACCGAGGCGCAGAAACAGGCGTGGCTGCCGAAACTGGCGACGGGCACGGTGGGAACCCTGGCGCTGGTCGAGGCCGAGGGCGACTGGGCGCTGGACAATATACGCTGCGCGGCGACCGAGGCTGGCGACGGCCGGCTGACACTTTCGGGGAAGAAGTATCTGGTCTGCGACGCCGCCTCGGCGCGGGGGATTGTCACCTCTGTGATGCATCGCGGGGCGCCGGCCCTGGCGCTGATCGAGACCGACACCCTGCCCGAGGGGGCTTTGCGGCGGGAGACGGTGATCGACGAGACCCGCCGCGCCTACGCCCTCGACCTCAACGGGATCGAGATAGAGGCCAGCGCCCTGCTGGACCCGGAACGCGCCCGGACCACGCTGGCCCACCTTCACCTGGCCGCCAATCTGCTGGCGGCGGCCGAGATGTGCGGCGGGACCCAGGCGGTGATCGACTACACCATCGACTACGCCCGCACCCGCCGGCAGTTCGGGCAGCTGATCGGGGCCTATCAGGGCGTCAAGCACCCGCTGGTCGACGCCTATGTGAGCTATGAACAGGCCCTCTCGCATCTCTACGCGGCGGCCCATTGCTTCGGCGAACAGGGAACCGGGGAGATCGCCACGCGCATGGCCAAGGCCACCGCCGATCAGGCGTTTTCGTTCGCCGCCGACCGGGCGATCCAGTTTCACGGCGGCTTTGGTTTCACCTATGACTGCGACGCGCAGCTCTATCGCCGCCGCGCCATCTGGCACGCCTCGCAATATGGCGACGCCGGCTATCACAAGAAGAAGCTGGCCGAGCTGCTGCTCTGAACGCCGGCGCCAAAGGAGGACTTCGATGACCGCCCTGCATTTCCAATCGGCGACCGCGATCGCCCGGGCCATCCGCGACGGCGAGATCACCGCGCGCGGCGCCCTCGAGCATTTCCTGGACCGGGTGGACCGGCTGAACGGGCCGATCAACGCCGTCGTCGTGCAGGATCGCGATGGCGCGAGGGCGCGAGCCGACGCCGCCGACACCGCGCGTGCGGCGGGCTCGGCGCTGGGGCCGCTGCACGGCGTGCCGATGACGATCAAGGAGAGCTATCAGTTCGCCGGCACACCGACGACCTATGGCATCCCGCAGTTCAAGGACAATGTGACCCAGGGCACGGCGCTGGCCATCCAGCGCCTGGCCG
>JANYFU010000394.1 GCA_025359665.1 Caulobacteraceae bacterium | reverse complement strand
TGGTCAACCCCGATCAGGTCAGGGCGCAATGGCAGGGCGGGACCCTAATGGGACTCTCCGCCGCCCTGAGCGAGGCCATGACGTTCACCAACGGGGCGGCCGACCAGACCAACTTCAATCGCTATCGGCCGCTGCGGATGGGCAAGGCGCCCGCGGTTGAGGTACTGCTGTTCGAGACGCCCGAGGCGCCGATCGGCGGTGTCGGCGAGCCGGCGGTTCCCGGCGTGGCCGCCGCCCTGGCCAACGCCGTTTTCGCCGCGACCGGAACGCGGGTGCGCGCCCTGCCCTTCTCATCCCATGATCTCTTCGCCGGGTGATTTTTTGAACGGGCGGTGGATCAGACAAACCCCAAATTTGAAGCGCCGAAGTTGCCCAGGTTGGGGAAGATGGCCGGGAGGCTGGAGGGCGGCACGCCCAGCCATGCGCCCAGGGTGGCGCCGTACTGGTCGACCGAGGTGGTCGGGATCAGGGTGTTTCCGGCCATGTCGGGGTTGCTGAAGCCGCCCAGGTCGACGCCCAGGGTCGGGTACTGGCCATAGAGCCGGCCGCCCTTCACCGCTCCGCCCATGACGAAATGGTGGGAGCCCCAGCCGTGGTCGGCGCCCGTGCCGTTGGTGGTGAAGGCTCGGCCGAAATCCGAGGCGGTGAAGGTGGTGACCGACGCGCTCTGGTCGACCCCGCCCAGGTTGGAGAGCGTCGCGTCGAAATAGGCGAAGGCCTGGGCGAGCTGGCCCAGCAGGTCGGGCTGGGCGGCGTTCTGGCCGGCGTGGGTATCGAACGACGGCATGCCCAGGAAGAAGATCTGCCGTTTGAGGCCCAGGTTGGGGGCGGCGGCGATCAGCTCGGCTACAGCCTGAAACTGCTGCGCCAGCACATTGGGCTGGGTGAGCCCGGTGATCGGGCTCTTGTAGGACGGCGGCGGCAAGACCGTCGTCGCCGCGCCCTGGCTCACCGCCTGGGAGATGGTTCCGGCGGCGTTGATCGAGCGCGTTACGACCCCGGCGTAGTTGTTGGCGAAGTCGCTGCTGGAGCCGGTGTCCTGGACTACGGCGGAGACCGTCGCCGGGCCGGTTGCGGAGCCGAACAAGGTGGCGGCATATGCGCCGTTGATGAAGGTCGCCGGCTGTCCGCCCGGGCTGATCGCATATTGGCCGGTGCTTCGGCCGGCCAGAAACACCGCGCCGCCGGACGAGGAGATCGAGGTGAAGGCCGAATTGACGCCGTTCTGGCCATAGAGCAGGTCGGCCATCGCCCCGCCCCAGCCGAACCGGGCGCCCTCCGCCATGCCCGACTGCCAGATCGACTGCTGATCGTTGTGCGAGAACAGGTTGCTGGGCAGCAGCGGGCTGCCGGGCAGGAACTGCGCCTTGGTGATCGGCTGGATCAGAGTGCCGAGGTTGGCCACCACCGCCAGGCGCCGACGGTTGAACAGCGTCTGCAACGGCCCCAGGAACGGGTGCAGCCCGAAGGTGCGGACCGTGGCGTTGGTTCCCGGCGGGATCGGCTGGGCGACGCTGGGAACGATCGGCAGTACGCCGCCCCAGGCCTCCGGATTGGCCGCCGCCACCTTGCGGCCGGTGACCGGCGAGACCTGTCCGAGCGCCGTGGGCGGCGTGCCGACCGGCATCAGGGCGATCGGGTCCTGGCCGGTCCAGCGGGCGCTCCAATAGCGGCCCCAGGAATCGCTGTCGGTCGCCAGCACGGTGTTGTGGCCGTCGTTGCCGCCGAACATGAACACGCAGACGATGGCCTTGTAGTCGGTCGCGGTGGCCGCGGCGGCGGAACCGGCGGCGGCCAGTTGCAAGGCCAGCGATCCGCCGGCGCCGAGCACCGACAGGGCGCCACCCATCCGCAGCAGGGCTCGGCGATCGATGTTGCGCTGGGTCATCGGCGGCTCACCTCTGGGCCAGGTATTCGGGCGACGCCATGGTCAGGAACACGGCGATCTTGACCCGGTTGCTGGTGGCGGTGGCGTATTTGGCCGGATCGATCGTTGGAGACGGGATGGCGATCGACGAGACGGCGTTGATGATGTGGGTCCGGAGCCCCGACGACATCTGGCCATAGAGCAGCAACAGGTTCAGCCGATCGGCGAGGGCGCCCGGGGTGTTGATCAGCGGCAGTTCATCGGCGTAGGCCGAGTAGACGTCCGGCGTCGGCTGCTGGGAACTGACACCGATACCCTTGTCGATCGCGCCCTGCATGATGTTGACGTAGCCGGCCACCGACACCGTATCGACGATCTGAAACTCCGGAGCGACCAGTGCTTGCGCGCCCAGGGCGGTGTTCGGCGGCGAGTAGCCTGGCCGCCAGAAATTGAACACCGACGGCGAGTTGGCCGCCGTCTGGGCGAGCGAGATCGGCGGCGTGGTGTCCCCGATGATATAATCGCCGGTGCGGGACTGGGTATTGAAGGCGCGCGCCCAGTTGGTCATGCGCACGACCGGTTCGCGCAGCTTGCCGAAGGTCGGACTGGTGGTCGCGGTCGGGTCGCGGGCTTCGGGGTCTATCAGGATGGCCTTGACGACGGCGCCCAGGTTGCCTCTGACCCCTTTCCCGTCGTTGTTGAACACTGCGGCGACCCGCGAAACATAGGCCGGGCTTGGGTTGCTGGTGACCAGCCGCTGGATCAGCTGGCGGCCGATGAACGGCCCGACATTGGGATGGTTGAACAGCGTGTCCAGGGCGATCTTCAGATCGCTGGAAGGGTCGGGGGTGGTCGAGGCGGGTATCGTCACGCCCAGGAACGACTTGGCCGAGGTCGAGTGGAATTGCGGATAAGCGACCATCGACAGGAAAAAGGCGTTCGGGTCGAACTTGGCGCCGTAGAAATAGTCGAGGCTGTTCGGGCCAGTCGTCATCGTGGAATAGAGGCTGAAGCCGGTGAGGACCTTGGCCAGGCCTTGAACGTCGGCCTGGCCGTAGGTGGGGATCGGCGATCCCGAAGAATCCGTTATCTTCGTGCCGTCCTGGTTCAGCTGATAAAGACCGATCGACATCAACTGTTGAACTTCCCGAGCATAGTTCTCGTCGGGGTTCTGACCGGTGGCCGGATTCTCCTTCTTGTTTCGGAGAATGTTCAGATAGGTCCCCATCATCGGATGCAGCGTCACGTCCTGCAGCAGGGTCCGATAATTGCCGAACGCGTCCTGTTGCAGCATGTCGTAGTAGGAAGCGACGCTGATCGGCGTCATGTTCGCGGCCTGGAACGAGATCACGAAGACCTCCGACAGCGCCAGCGCCACCCGCTTGCGAAGCTGATCGGGGGCGGTGATCGCGCCCTTCCAGAAGGCGTCGGAAAAGGTGCGGGTTTCCAGCTTTCGCGGGGGCTTGAGCGCCTTGAGCTTGACCAGTCGCGCATTGAGGATGTCGACCATCGACTGGGAGAGGGGCAACTGTTCCTGCTGGTCGATCCATGCGGCGGGGCCCCGGGCCTGTACGCTGGCGATCGACGCGTCGGTCGGCCCAAATGTGGCCTGGGTCAGAAACCTCGCGGCGTCGTTGGCCGACATCACCGTCGCCGTTTTCTGGATCGGCGCCAGGCCAGTCACCGCGCCGCCGGTCACCGCCGCGGTGATCGATCCCACGGCCATGGCGGCCAGCACCAGGCCCGCCGCATAGCGCTTCATCGTTTGAGCCGGGGCGGCATCGCCGTTGTTGCAATAAACATCACGTCTTGTTCGTTACCAATTGTTTTCCAAGAAAAAATGTTGGGCGATTTTATTGAATAGACACGCAGTAACACACCTCTGTAGGGTCAATATTGATCGATAGCGATGCAGCATGACGCCACGCCGACCGTCTTCGACGACCTCGTTGCTTTAGACGCCGCGAGTCACCCAATGCCTCATGGCGATGTGAGCGAATGCGCTTGGCTAGGCCTGATACACCGTCGCGCCGCCCGTCACCGTGCGCACGATCTTGATGTCCTTGATCCTGGAGGGGTCGACCGTGTGCGGGTCGGCCCCGAGGACGACGAAATCGGCCAGCTTGCCAG
>JANYFU010000359.1 GCA_025359665.1 Caulobacteraceae bacterium | reverse complement strand
CGGTCGTTGAAGGCGACCGCGTTGCTGAAGGTTTGTCTCGACCTGAACGTCTGGTGCGGAGCGTTCATCGCCCATCGCCTTGGGCGGGAGGACTCCGCGACAATGGCTCTAACCGACGCCATCAGATCGGGGCAATCTGCCCGTGGCCCGATAGCGCTGGTGATCTCCTGGGGTATGCTCGAGCGCTTGCGTACCGTGCTGACACGCGATCTCAACTTCGCGGATGCGGACGCCGCCCGACTTACAGAACTGATTGCAAGCTACGCCAAAGATGGCCCCTCGCTCACACTGGGTGGCGTCGGCGTCATTCCAGCGCACGATGTGGAAGACCGGCACGTGCTCAAGACGGCCTGGGCGGGCCAAGCCGATATTCTGGTAACGGCAAACTTGGCTGACTTTACGGAAGCGGCTGACCTGATCGCTCAGGGCCAGCGCATGTTCGAACTGGAACGTGGAGGCAAGGCGCTGATCCTGGCCCACCCGTTTGAAGCCGTCCGCTGGTTGCGCGAAGAGCCCTGACCGCCCGGCGCGGGATCCTGTCGGGCTCGAAAGCGCGGTTCCGAATACGCGACTGCAGCGCGACAATTAAGGTGAGAGAGCCGAACGGGCTCACGTCGTACGGAGGGCCTACCTGACCGGAGGCGTGAGCCCGGATAAGTTTGGATTTGGGGGGTGGCGGTGACGGGGCCGGTCAGGCCCTGAGACGGGGCTTCGAGCCGTCGGAGCAGAATCTAGACGGAACGGGAGAGAATTTTTAGCGGTTCTTCGCGGGTTCGACGGCGAAAATTCACCGGACTAGTTGGGAATCTAGTCTGCTCCCGAAACCGCGGACCACCGCAATCCATTGATTTTATTTGGATTTTTGGTGGGTGCAGTAGGATTCGAACCTACGACCCGCTGATTAAGAGTCAGCTGCTCTACCAACTGAGCTATGCACCCGCGCCCGCTTCGTGGGCCCAGAAAGCCGCCCATGCGCGAGGCGGCGGACCATACTGAAAACCCCGAGCATGGCAAGTAGGGATCATCAGCCGACGGCTCGGCGCCACCGCGTCGCTTGACATCGGCAATTTCATAATGCAAACTACCGATCGTCTTCGATCTTTCTCGTTGTGAAGCTCTCTTGTGTCGCCGCGCGAATGCCGGCGATCGCTCGACGCGCCCAGGTAGCCGACCGCATCGGCATCGTCCCAAGACGCGGCGCCAACCATCAGACTGTTGAAAATATAGATATTACAATAGGTAATGTTGACGCCGTGATCCGATGGAGCGCCGAGGACCTCCCGGGAAGCGCCCCGCGAACGCCCTTGGTGCTCCCACGAACCGCCCCGTCAGCGCCCTTCCAGCGCCCCGTCAGCGCCCTTCCAGCGCCCCCGGCGCGCCCAGAGGTCGCCCCCGCGACGCCCGAACCCACACGGCTCCGAATCTTCGCATTTGCGACGACTCTAACCGTATTTAACGGTCATTAACGGTGGTTCGACGCTAAATTCCCGCGCCGTTGTCCATCGTTTCCAGGGCCACGTCATGGGCGGCGGCCTCGGTCTTGATCCAGCCGACGAAGGCCTTGACCTGGGTCAGGCGGCCCTTGGCCTTCGGGTGGACCACATAGTACGCGAAGTCCACCGACGTCCCGATGCCCATCGGCGCGACCAGCCGGCCGCTGTCCAGGTCGTCCTGGGCCAGCGCGCGCTTGGCCAGCGCCACGCCGCGGCCGGCCACCGCCGCCTCGATGACCAGGTTCGACTGGTTGAAGCGCGGTCCCCGGCTGGCGTCGAAACCGCGGATGCCACGGGCGGCCAGCCACATCACCCAGTCGGGGCAGCTCTCGTCGGCCACGGGCGAACCGTCGTGCAGCAAAACATGGCCGGCCAGGTCCGATGGCTCATTGACCGGGCTGGCCTCCATCAATTCCGGGCTCATCACCGGCAGCACCGATTCGCCCATCAGCCGGATGACTTCCAGCCCTGGATAGGGTCCGGCGCCATAGCGGATGGCCAGATCGACGTCGGTCGAGGCGAAGTCCACGAGGGCGATATCGGCCGACATCCACACATCCACCTGCGGATAGGCCGCCTCGAAGCCACCAAGCCGAGGCACCAGCCACTTGGCGGCGAACGAGGGCGGGGCGGTGATGGTCAGGCGCCGGCCGTCCACCGCGGCGGTAAGAAGCGAGGCTGCCTCGGCCAGCCGGTCGAACGCCTCGCGCAGGGCGGGCAGGGCGGTCTGGGCCGAGTCGGTCAGCAGCAGGCCACGGGACGTGCGCTTGAAAAGCGACGCGCCGACATAGTCTTCGAGGTTCTGAATCTGCTGCGAGACGGCGCCCGGTGTCACCGAAAGCTCATCGGCCGCGCGGCTGAAATTCAGGTGGCGGGCCGCCGATTCGAAGGCCCTGAGTGCGTTGAGAGGCGGCAATCGCCGACGAGACTCCATAGTTTTCCTGGCGCCCTGACTAGAAGTCCTTGGGTTGCGAAATGGGGCATCCGGCTCCATTTGGCAACCACCGAAGCCTCTTCAAAGAGACTCGGACCTTTTAGAGTTCCTAAACCGGAAGCGCCACCCATGTCCTCCTCTCCCTCGCGCACGAAAGGCCGGCGGCTCGTTCTGCTGGGCGCTCGCACCGGCGGCGCTATGGCGCCAAGAGCGCCCGGCTCGGTCTGGCTTGTGGGCGCCGGACCTGGTGATCCGGATCTTCTGACCGTTCGCGCTCTGAATGTGATTCACCGGGCCGATGTCGTCGTGCATGATGGATTGGTGCCAGACGCGATCATCGACCTGGCTCCCGCCAACGCCCAGCGCATCTGCGTGGCCAAGCGCAAGTCGCTTCACACCTATCCGCAGGCGGAGATCAATCGCATGCTGGTGGCGTTCGCCCTTGAGGGGCTGACCGTTGTGCGGCTCAAGGGGGGCGATCCTTTCATTTTCGGCCGTGGCGGCGAGGAACTCGAAGCCTGCCGCGCCGCCGGGGTCGAGTGCCATGTCGTGCCAGGCGTCACTGCCGCCCTGGCGGCCAGCGCCTCGGCCGGCGCACCGCTCACCCACCGCGACGCGGCCCAGGCGGTGACCTTCGTCACCGGCCACGCCAAGGCCGGCGAGGCTCCCAACCTCGACTGGCCCGCCCTCGCCCGGGCCAACCAGACCGTCGTCATCTACATGGGGCTCTCAACCGCCGGCATGATCGCCCAATGCCTGATGCGCGCCGGCCGCGCGGCATCGACGCCGACGGTGATCGTCGAAAATGCCAGCCTGGAGACCGAGCGACGGGTCGTAACCACCCTGGCTGGCCTGGCCGACGCCGCGGCCGGGCTGTCCGGAACGGCGTTGCTGATGGTCGGCGAAGCCATGGCGACAGCGATGCCCACTGTTTCTCCCCAAGGTGTCGTTTCTCTTCCCCCCCTGGGGGAAGTCCCGGCAGCGCCGGGGATGGGGGCTCCAGCTTGGCGAGATCTCCGCGGCGTCGCCCCCTCCACCGCTTCGCGGTCCGATCGGTCGCATGCGACCTCTACCCCCAAAAGGGGAGGAGAAATTCGGTCCGCGCTACGAGGAGTCGTCCGATGAAAGCCCTGACCGCCAATCGCCTGACTGATGGCGAAGTGGTGTTCTGGACCGGCTCCGGCTGGTCTGAGCGCTTTGTCGACGCCGCGCTGTTCGACGACAACACCGCCGCCGAACTGGCCGAGGCCCACGCCAAGAGCCAGATCACCTTGTTGGTCGATCCCTATCTGATCGACATCGCCGAGGTCGACGGTGGTGTCGCTCCGGTCAGCTACCGCGAGCGGCTGCGGGCCTTGGGTCCGACCAACAAGCTCGATCACGGCAAACAGGCCGGAGGTGGCGCCGACATTGCCGTTCTGGCCCACGCCCATGGCGCGGCGCGGTCCAAGGGCCGCGTCGATCTGATCCGGCGTAAGTAGGGAGGCAAAGACCAGCCATGTACCGCTACGACGACATCGACCGGGAAACCCTGGCGGACCGCGCCGCCGAGTTCCGCGACCAGTGCGCCCGACGCCTGGCCGGAGAGATGACCGAGGACCAGTTCAAGCCCCTGCGGCTGATGAACGGCCTCTATCTGCAGCTGCACGCCTATATGTTGCGCGTCGCCGTTCCCTATGGCGCGCTCAATGCGGATCAGATGCGCAAGCTTGCCCACGTGGCGCGTACCTATGACCGGGGCTATGGCCACTTCACCACCCGCACCAACCTGCAGCTGCACTGGATTAAGCTGCGTGACGCGCCCGACATCCTCGACGAGCTTGCCAGCGTAGGGCTGCACGCCATCCAGACATCTGGCAACTGCATCCGCAACCTGACCGCCGACCCTCACGCTGGCGCCACGGCCGATGAAGTCGACGATCCGCGCATCTGGGCCGAGGTGATCCGGCAGTGGTCGACCTTCCACCCGGAATTCACCTTCCTGCCGCGCAAGTTCAAGATCGCGGTCACCGCCTCGCCCAAGGATCGGGCCGCGATCCGGGTCTACGACATCGGCCTTCGCCTGCACCGCGACGACGAGGGTGCGTTGAGCTTCGAGGTCCTGGTGGGTGGCGGCCTCGGCCGCCTGCCGCACCTGGGTCCGGTAATCCGCGAGCGTCTGCCGGTCCGGCACCTGCTGAGCTATATGCAGGCCATCCTGCGCGTCTACAATCGCCATGGCCGGCGCGACAACATCCACAAGGCCCGGATCAAGGTGCTGGTCGCAGCCCTTGGGCCAGCCGAGTTCGCCCGCCAGGTCGAAGAAGAGTGGAGCCTGACCGACAAGGCCGCGGTCGATCTGCCCGGCACGGAACTGGCGCGTATCCGCGCCGGGTTCGCCCCCACCGGTTTCGAGACCCTGCCGCCGGTGTCGGCCGCGTTCGAGTCCGCCAAGGCTAGCGACAAGGCCTTCTCCCGGTTCGCCCGGCGCAATGTCATGTTCCACAAGACCCCCGGCTACGCCTTGGTGAACGTGTCGCTCAAAGCCATCGGCGAGACGCCCGGCGACTGCTCGGCCGACCAGATGGATGTCGTCGCCGACTTGGCCGAGCGCTATTCGATGAACGAGGTGCGGGTCACCTACGAACAGAACCTGCTGTTGCCGCATGTGAAGCTGGATGATGTGCCGGCCGTCCACGCCGCGCTGGTGGGGGCGGGTCTGGCCACGGCCAACATCACTCTGATCAGCGACATCATCGCCTGCCCTGGCCTGGACTATTGCGCCTTGGCCAACGCCCGGGCCATCCCGATCGCGCAGGATATCGCCCGCCGGTTCTCCGACCCGGTCCTGGCCGAGAATATCGGTGAGCTGAAGATCAAGATCAGCGGGTGCATCAATGCCTGCGGCCACCACCACGTCGGCCACATCGGTATTCTGGGGGTCGATAAGAAGGGCGAGGAATTCTATCAGCTGACCCTGGGCGGCTCGGCCGAGGACGACGCTGCTATCGGTCAGGTTCTAGGCCCCGCCGTTTCCGCCGAACGCGTGGCCCCGGCCATCGATCGTCTGGTCGAGGTTTACATGCGCGAACGCCGCGATGGCGAGCGGTTCCTCGACACCTTCCGCCGCGCCGGTCTGCCGATGTTCAAGGAGGCTGTCTATGCCGAGGCTCATTAGGTTTCGCGATGGCGTCGCGGCCTGGGCGGAAGACGCTTTCACGGCGGTCGATGACGATCAGCCGATGCCACAGGGCGATGTGATCATCTCGCTGGCGCGCTTTCAGAGAGAGGGCAGGGACCTTCTCGCCCAGGGCCGGAACCTCGGTGTCCGCCTTGCCTCCGATGAGGAGCCCGAGGACCTGGTGGTCGACCTGCAGCGGCTTTCGGTGCTGGCCCTGACCTTCCCCAAGTTCCGCGACGGCCGTGCCTACAGCGCCGCGCGCGTGGCTCGGGAACGCCTGGCCTTCCGGGGCGAGCTTCGCGCCGTCGGCGACGTGCTGCTGGAGATGGCGGTCCCGCTGGTGCGCTGTGGGTTCGACGCCGCGCAGCCCGCTGATCTGACCACGCCCGAGCAATGGACCCACGCGGCGCGCCGTTTCCGTCACGTCTATCAGCGCGCCGCCGACGGCCGCGAACCGGCGTTCGCTGAACGCCTGGGAGGTTGAACATGGCCTTCGATCAAACCGACGCCCGGCTGAGTCTGGCCGAGCGATTGAACCTCGAATTGCGCGACGCTCATCCCGCCGCGATCATCGAGGCCGCCGCCGACGCGTTCGGCGACCGCCTCGCCTTGGTCTCGTCTTTTGGGGCCGAGTCGGCGGTGCTGCTGCACTTGGTCGCCCAGGTGAACCCCGACATGCCGGTGCTGTTTCTCGACACCGGCATGCTGTTCGCCCAGACCTTGGACTATCGCCGCAATCTCGCCGCCCGCCTTGGCCTGACCCAGGTGCGTGACTTGCGGCCGCGGTTCGAGGATCTGGCGTTGGGTGATCCCAACACCAACCTGTGGCAGTCCGACACCGACGCCTGCTGCCATATCCGCAAGGTGCTGCCGCTGGACCGAGCCCTGGAGGGGTTCGACGCTTGGCTGACCGGTCGCAAGCGCTTCCACGGTGGTGATCGGCTCCGCCTGTCGGTGGTCGAACAAGCCGAGCATCAGATCAAGTTCAATCCGTTGGCCAACTGGGGCAAGACCGAGCTCGACGCTTACATCGTCAAGCACGATCTCCCGGCCCATCCGCTGGTGGCGGCGGGCTTCCCCTCCGTTGGCTGCTGGCCCTGCACCCAGGCGGTCGAGGAGGGCGCCGATGTCCGGGCAGGACGCTGGGCGGGTTCGCAAAAGACCGAATGCGGCATACATACCGCCCGCGCGCCCGGCGCCGCGCCCTTCATGGGCGGCGATATCTAACCACGACCGCGAAGACGAAAGGCGAGAGTCCGATTTCCACCCTGTCCCAAACTATTGCCGCACCCGCGCCGCCGAAACGCGGCGCCTTCAACGTCGAGCGCGTCACCTATGTGAAGCACTGGACGCCAGAGCTGTTCACCCTGCGTACGACGCGGGATCCGACCTTTCGCTTTGAAAACGGCCAGTTCGTGATGCTCGGCCTTGAGGTGGTCGGCAAACCGCTACTTCGCGCCTATTCGATCGCCAGCCCCAACTGGGCCGACGAACTCGAATTCTACTCCATCAAGGTGAAGGACGGCCCGTTGACCTCCCGGCTGATGAACATCGTCGAGGGCGATGAGGTGCTGGTCGGCCGCAAACCCACCGGCACCCTGGTGCTGGACGGCCTGCGCCCAGGAAAGACGCTCTATATGTTGGGCACCGGCACCGGCCTCGCGCCCTGGCTGAGCCTAGTGCGCGATCCGGAGGTCTATGAACGCTTCGATCGGATCGTGGTCACCCACACGGTGCGCAATGTCGAGGACCTCAACTATCGCCAGTTCTTCGAACACGATCTGCCGAACGATCCCGACCTCGGCGAGATGATCGCCCCCAAGCTGATCTACTACCCAACCGTGACCCGCGAGCCGTTCAAGACCCGGGGCCGAATCACCGACCTGATCCAGTCGGGACAGCTGTTCCGCGATATCGGGCTGCCGCCGCTGGACCCGGCCCATGATCGCCTGATGTTGTGCGGCGGCCCATCGGTCCTGGCCGATCTGAAGACCCTGTTGCTCGACCGCGGCTATGAAGAAGGGTCGGTCGCCAGCCCCGGAGACTTTGTTTTGGAACGGGCCTTCGTCGAGACCTGAACCGATCGTCCTCTGTCTTGGTGCTGTTGTCTAAATGGGCGAAAGTCCGATCGCGCTGGCAATGGGCGGGAGACGACGAATGATCAGGCTTTTCGAGCGGCGCTTCGGACTGGCTCTGCTAGGGACGCTCGCCCTGGCGGCAGCGGTCCGGGCCGAGGAATTCACGCCGACTGGTCAGGCCCTGACTCCCATCGCCGCGCCGGGGGCTATCTTTCAGCCGTTGAACCCGGGACTGCCTGGAGATCCCGCCTACACCGCCGGTCAGGCGGCCGCCGTGGCCCTGTCGCCCAACGGCAAGACCCTGCTGATCCTGACCAGCGGCTTCAACCGGGTGTTCGGGCCGGACGGCCGTTTCATTCCCGAACGCTCGAACGAATATGTCTTCGTCTGGGACGTCTCGGGCGCCGCGCCGGTGCAGCGTCAGGTCATCCCGATAGCCAACGCCTTTCAGGGCCTCGCCTGGGCGCCGGCCGGCGACCGGTTCTTCGTCTCCGGCGGCGTCGACGATAGGGTCTATGAGTTCGTCGTCGGACCGGCGGCCTTCACGTCCGGCCGAACCTTCGTCCTTGGGCACAAGGCCGGCCTCGGCCTGGCGGCGCGCCCAGAGATAGCGGCCGTCGCGGTCAGTCCCGACGGGCGCCGGTTGCTGGCCACCAATATCCAGAATGATTCGGTCAGCCTGATCGATCTGGTTTCCGGGACCGTCTCCGACCAGGATTTGCGGCCCGGCGTCATCGATCCCACGCGGACCGGACAGGTCGGTGGCACCTATCCCCGGGCGGTCGCTTGGATCTCCAATACCCGCGCCTATGTGGCCAGCGAGCGAGACCGCGAGATCATCGCCCTTGAGGTCGGCGCCTCCGGCATACGCGTTGGCGCGCGCCTCAAGACCGAGGGTCAGCCGGTCGCGCTGCTGAAGGGCGCCGGCGCCCGCCTGTTCGCCGCCCTGGACAACACCGACAGCGTGGTGCTCGTCGACACACGGTTGAACCGGATCATCGAGACCATTCCCACCGCCGGTCCGGCTACTTGGGCACATAGAGGACTAGGCGGAGCTGGCTCAAACGCCCTGGCGCTCTCGCCCGACGGCCGCACGCTGCTGGTAACCAACGGAGGCGAGAACGCGCTGGCGGTGGTGCGGCTGGACGATGCGGCCGTGGGCGGCAAAGCCGCTAGAACCGCGCGCAAGGATGATGACGGGGACGGGGATGGCGACGCCGATTCGGCCGCATCGGTGGTTGTCGGACTGATCCCCACCGGCTGGTATCCCACCTCCGTGGCCGTGCGGCCGGACGGCGGTCAAATCTATGTGGTCAATGGCAAGAGCAACACCGGACCCGTGCCGCTGGGCTGCCGAAATAATCTGGAGACCACGCCGGCCAGTCAGAACGATTGCCAAAGCGCCAACCAGTACGTCTGGCAAAAAGAAAAGGCCGGCTTTCTGACCCTCGGGCCTCCGACTTCGAGGGCTTTGGTCTCCCTGACCGCGCAGGTGGCCGCCAACAATCATGTCTTCGCGGTCCCGTCCGCCGCCGACGCAGACAAGATGACTTTTCTGCGCAACCACATCCACCACGTGATCTATATCGTGAAGGAGAATCGCACCTACGATCAGATTCTCGGCGACCTTGAGGTCGGGAACGGAGACCCACGGCTGGCCGTATTTGGCCGCGCCATGACGCCCAATCTTCACGCGCTGGCCCGGCAGTTTGTCGATCTGGACGCTTTCTTCGACAGCGGCGAGAGCAGCAACACCGGCTGGAACTGGACCGTGGCCGGGCGCACCAATGACTGGACCGAACGGGAGGCCCCGGTGAACTACGCGGCGCGCGGCCTGGGTTATGACCAGGAGGGCGACAATCGCAACGTCAACGTCGGCTTCGCCTCGATGGCCGAGCGGGTGGCCGCCAATCCGCTGTCGCCGAAGGATCCCAACGTCCTGGCCGGCGCCAGGGATGTGGCGGCGCCTGATGGCCCCTACGGCGTCGAGGGTAAGGGTTATCTCTGGGATCAGGTCCTGGCGGCGGGCCTGAGTGTGCGCAACTGGGGCTTCTACGGCGATTTGTCGCTCTATTTCCCCCCGGCCGGCTCGGCGCGAATACCGCTCGAGCGCGAGCCCTGGAAGACCGGGCTCAGGGTCTTCACACCATCCAAAGCGTCCCTGATGGGGATAACCGACCCCTACTTCCGAGGCTTCGATCAGTCGTTCCCAGACTATTGGCGCTTCAAGGAATGGGAGCGCGAATTCGACGCCTTCGTGGCCAAGGGCTCCGCGCCCAATCTGATGATGCTGCGACTGGCTCATGACCATACTGGCGACTTCGGCAAGGGCATCGATGGGGTCAATACCGTCGAGACCGAATTGGCGGACAACGACTATGCGGTCGGCATGGTGATCGAGAAGGTCGCCAAAAGCCCGTTCGCCAAGGACACCCTGATCTTCGTGGTCGAGGACGACGCCCAGGATGGACCGGACCATGTCGATGCTCACCGCTCCATCGCCCTTGTGTCCGGACCCTATGTCAAACGTGGCGTGGTGGTGTCCCATCGCTACGCCACGGTGAATCTGATCCACACGATCGAAACAGTACTAGGCGCCAGTCCCATGGGTCTGAACGACGCCCTGGCCGAACCCATGGCCGAAATCTTCGACACTTCGACGGCGGATTGGACTTTTGAGGCCCTGGTTCCGGCCGTTCTGCGGACGACGGCCTTGCCTTTGCCTCCAATCATCTCCGCCGAGTCGGGGTGCCTGGTGAAGACCCGGTCCGCGGGGTACTGGGCCGCGGCCATGGCCGGCCAGAACTTCGCCGGCGAGGACCGTCTCGACACCGCCGCCTTCAACCTGGCGCTCTGGCGGGGCTTGAAGGGCGACACGCCCTATCCGACGGTCCGGGATGGCAAGGATCTGAGCCATGGTCGCGGCGCCCTGCTCGCGGCGGCCGGTGTGGCGGGTTGCGACTAAGGCGTAGCGCCCTCAGCCAGGCGGCGGGGCGATTTCCTGCATGACCGCACCGATTTCGTCGTGCAGCACGAGATCGGCGAACCGGTCCTGGTCGGTGGGTTCGCGGTTGACGATCGCGAGCGCCGCGCCATTGCGTTTGGCCATCAGCGGCAGACCGGCCGCCGGAAACACCACCAGCGACGAGCCAAGGACCAGAATCAGGTCGCAATCCAGGGCGGCTGTCTCGGCCAGGGCCACCGGGCCGGCCGGCATCGGTTGGCCGAAGGAAATGGTCGCTGTCTTGACGATCCCGCCACAGTCCCGGCAGCTCGGCAGCACGCCAGCCTCGATAAACGGACGCTTGAGATCGGCGAGTTCGTGTCGCAAGCCGCAGATCAGGCAGGTGGCGTAGCCGGCGTTACCGTGCAGCTCGATCACCCGATCATCGGCGATGCCCGAGGCCTGGTGCAGATTGTCGACGTTCTGGGTGATCACCCGACGGACCTTTCCCTGGGCGACGAGCCTGGCGACAGCGAAATGTCCGGCGTTGGGATTGGCTCCGGTCCAGCCGGCCGCGCCCGAAAAGGCCCGGGTCCAGGCCTCGCGGCGGCGCTCTTCGCTGGCCATGAAGTCCTGGAAATAGATCGGTTTCATCCGGCTCCAGACGCCACCGGGGCTTCGGAAGTCCGGAATGCCCGACTCCGTCGACATTCCGGCGCCCGTGAAGATCACCGAGCGCCGGGACTGATTCAGCAGCGCCGCCAGCTGTTCACGCCCGACCATGGTGGCCTAACCGCGCACCAGATCGCCGGGGCCGGCCGTCTCCGCGGTCTTGGCGAGGCGACCGGAGAGATACAATCCCAGGACGAGCGCCGTGAACGGGATCAGGGCCAAGGCGTCGGACCAGGGACCCGAGAAGAACGGGTTATGCGCCGTCATCACGTCGGTAACGGACTGATTAAAGCTGGTCAGGGCGCCGGCCATGAAGGCGATGCCGATGCCTGCTATGGCCCCGCCGGCGATATAGCCCGAAGCGACCAGCACGCCGGGGCTCTTGTCGGTCTCTGCGATCAGTTGTTCCGGGCTGAGATCGGCGCCGCGGAAGCGGTGTTTCAGGTGTCGGTCGACCATCCATCGCACCAATCCGCCAATAAAGATCGGCATGGAGGACGATATCGGCAGATAGACACCAACGGCGAAGGCCAGGGAGGCGATGCCGCACATTTCCAGTACCACGGAAATCGCTCCGCCGAGGATGACCAGCGTCCACGGCAGCTGTCGGTTCAGTATTCCCTTGATGATGTAGCTCATCAGCGTCGCCTTTGGGGCCGCGAACTTGTTGACCGCCGTGCCATCTGGCCGGACACGATGCGTGCCGTTGATACCAGGATCAACCAGATAGGCTGGGGCGCCGGAAGCATCGACCAAGTAGCGCCCGGCGGGTCCGCCGACGTCATCGGTCTTCTGCCAGACGCGATAGGCGCCGGGGTCGGATTTCGCCTGGGGGCCGTGAATGTGGTCCGTTGGCAAGGCCGCGACAGTGGCTGGGTTCAGTTTCCAGCCTGCCGAGGTAGTGGCCTCGCCTGCCGCATGCGCGGCGCCTGGATTCAGCGGCACATAGACGGTGGCGGCGTCGTTCAGAGCCAGCAATATCGGACCCAGCACCAGCGCCGAGGCGAGGGCTCCCGCCAGTATGGCGATCTGCTGCGATCGCGGCGTCGAGCCGATCAGGAAGCCGGCCTTGAGGTCCTGGGAGGTCGTCCCGCCGTTCGAAGCGGCGACGCAGACGATCCCGCCGACCGACAGGGCGGTGACATAGTAGCTGGGTCCCGTCCAACCCAGGGCCAGGAAGATCAGGCAGGTCAGTAGTAGGGTCGCGACCGTCATCCCCGAAATCGGGTTGGAAGACGAGCCGATCTCGCCGGTCAGACGGGAGGAAACGGTGACGAACAGGAAACCGAAGACCACGATCAGCAAGGCGCCCAGAATGTTCATGTGCAGGCTGCGCGCCATCAGTATCCCGGCCATCAGCAGGATCAGGCCGATCCCGACAATTCTCGGCGACAGGTCTAGATCGGTGCGCAAGGTCGCCTCGCGCTCGGTGGTTTCGGCCCTGCGGCTTCGCCAGTCGCTTAAGCCTCCCGCCACGCCGCGCGCGATCATGGGCAGGGCTCGGAACACGCTGATGATCCCGCCCACCGCCACGGCGCCCGCGCCGATATAGAGCACATAGGCGCCGCGAATCTGATCGGGACCCATGGTGTCTATGGGGGCAGTCCCGGGAGGGATGACCATGGTCGCCGCAGCGCCAAAGAAGTGGATCATCGGTATCAGGACCAGATAGGCTAGAACGCCACCGGCGGCCATGGTCGAGGCGATCCTCGGCCCGATGATATAGCCGACGCCCAACAACTCCGGGGAAATCTCCGCCGACAATGAACCAGCGGCTAGCGGCGTTCCAAAGATTTTCTCGGGCGTGTCCTTCCAGAGCTTGAAGGCTTCCATACCCAGTTTATAGATCACGCCCGCGCCGAAACCGCCGAATATGGCCGCGGCGCCCGATTTGGCGGCGTCCTCATCAGCTGCCTTCTCCGGGTCGGCTTGGCCCATCGCTCGTTCGGCGGGTGTGGCCCCGGCCTTCAGCACCTCGGCGCAGGCCGTGCCCTCCGGGTATTTCAGAATTCCGTGCTGCTGGACGATCAGTGCCCGCCGCAAGGGAATCATCATCAGAATCCCGAGCAGGCCGCCCAGTATGCCCACCAGCATCACCCGGGTGATCTCCAGGTCGAAGCCCAGGATCATGATCGCCGGCATGGTCACGCCAATGCCGAAGGCGATCGATTCGCCGGCCGAGCCCGCCGTCTGCACGATGTTGTGCTCGAGAACGGTCGCCGAGCGAAGGCCGAGCTTGCCCAGCAGTCGGAACAGCGTCAGCGAGATCACCGCCACCGGGATCGAGGCGCTGACCGTGAGGCCGACTTTCAGGACCAGGTAGAGCGACGAGGCGCCGAACACCACGCCCAGCAGAACACCGACGATAAGCGGGGTGAGGGCGAGTTCGCGCAGATTCGCCGAAGCGGGAATCAACGGACGATGTGGAAGGGCCAATTTACCTCACAGCGCTTTAGCTCCGCATCTGAGCACACGCTTTGGCCAGGAGCCAGAGTGCGCCGCCAGTCAATCGGCCTAAAGCGTTCTAACGGGATTGGCGCGATAGCGGGCTGGGAACAGCGCCTTCAGCGCGGCGACCTTTGGTATGTCGTAGGTCGCTATATAAGGTTGATCAGGATGCAGACGCAGAAAGTCCTGATGATAGCGCTCCGCGACATAGAAACCCTTGAACGGGTCGATGCGCGTGACGATCGGCCGCCTGAAGATTTTCGCCGCGTTTAGCTGTGCGATATAGCGCTGGGCGACGACCCTCTGACTGTCGTCCATATAGAAGATGTCGCCGCGATATTGCGTGCCCTCGTCCGGGAACTGGTGGTTGAGCTGAGTTGGGTCCGTCGCAACCGAGAAGTAGATTCGCAGGATTTCGCCGTAGGATATCTGACGGGGATCGAAAACGATCTTCACCGATTCAGCGTGGCCGGTCGTTCCCGTGCTGACGAGTTCATAGTCCGCCGTGGCCTTGAGACCCCCCGCATAGCCGGATAGGACCTGCGTCACGCCCTTGACGTGTTGAAACACTCCCTGGACACCCCAAAAACATCCGCCGGACAGGACCGCAATCTGGCTCGCGGTGGTCGATGACGGCTGATCGAACGCCGGCGCCGGAGCCCTGACCGGCATGGCGGAGTCGCCGCCGGCGCCTGAAGCGCCCCCGGCGCAGGCCACGGCGATTGCGACCGCCAGGACGGTTGCCACGCCAAGGGCTATGCCACCTGATCGACCACGATGCGGAAGGGGTGCTGATTCTGACATTGATGATTGTCTCCGTAAAAACAGGGTTGGCCCTCGCCTTGAGGCTTTACGAACTCGTTTCGCGCCGCGGGCCTGCCTGGTTACACCCGGTTCGCCAACCGTCCCGGTCTATACCCATTGCGACTGCTGGCGGATCAGCTTGCCATCGCCAGTGGGCGCGATAGACCGTGGTCTTGTCGTCTTGTGGAGCCTAGCTTGTCCCTGGCTGTTTGATCGGGAGGCCCAATGACGCTGCTTCTGAATCTTCTGTGGTTCTTTCTGGGTGGCTTCGCCACCGGTTTTGCCTGGTTGGTCGGCGGCGCTGTTCTGGCGGTCACCATCGTCGGGCTACCCTGGGCCGCGGCGGCTTTCAGGATCGGGATTTTCTCGTTTGCGCCGTTCGGCTCGACAGTTGTCGATCGACGGGTAGTTACTGGCCACGAAGATCTGGGTACTGGATCGTTGGGCCTTGTGCTGAACGTGGTCTGGTTCCTTTTCGCCGGCTGGTACATCGCCCTGGCGCACATTCTTCTGGGCGCGGTCCTGTGCGTCACCATCATAGGAATTCCCTTCGGATTGCAGCACTTCAAACTGGCGATCATCGCGCTCGCCCCGGTGGGTAAGAGCGTCGTTCCCGCCTGACGGTGGCCCGTTTTCGGGGAAATAATGGATGACCATACTGGTTACGGGCGGAACAAAGGGTATTGGGCTCGCCATCGCCAAACGATTAGCCGCGCCAGGCGAGACCCTTGTTCTCGGTTACCATGGTGATGACCGGGCGGCGGAGGAAGCGGTCGCGGCGATCGAGACCCTCGGCGCCCGAGCTAAAAGTGTTCGCGCCGATCTTGGCGCCATCGATGGCGCCGAAGCGGTCATGGCCGTGGTGGCAAAGCTCGGTCAGCCCCTGACGTGCCTGGTCCACAGCGCCGCGATGATTTATCCGACTTCCCTATTGGACACTGATCTGCCGCGCTTCACCCAGGCGGTTCAGACCAATGGCCTATCGCTGCTCTACCTCGTCCAGAAAGCGCTGCCTCATTTGGCCGCTGGTGGCAGTATCGTGTTCATCTCAAGCGCCGGCGCCCGAACGGCATCGCCACGCTATGGCGCCCTGGGTGCGGGAAAGGCCCTGGCGGAAAGCCTTATCAGATACCTGGCGCTAGAGCTGGCGCCCCGCGGCGTGACGATCAACGCGGTCGCGCCTGGGCTCGTCCGCACCGGTTCAGTCGCCTCGATGGTTGGCGGCGAAGCGGCGGCGGAACAGATCTTCGAGCGGGCGGGGCGTTCAAATCCGTCTGGCCGCATGAGCCGGGACGAAGATTATGTGGAACTGGTCGCCTTCCTGGCCGGACCCGGCGCCCGGTTCATCCAGGGCCAAATCATCCACGCCAACGGTGGAGCCTACATCGGTTGAGGCCCGGACTAGCGCGTTCCGAAACGAGGAAACCGGTCTTTGGATGAAAGGTGTCTAGAAACAGAGAGTTAGAGCGATGATCCGATTCCGTGACATCGCTGCTCTAGCCAAGCCCCCGCGAATTGTCGAAAGGATTGCGAGCGGCGCGGAAACAGCGGCCGGTGGGGGAAGCAAAACATGGTCCAGGCGTCGGAATGATCGCTGATCCACCACAACCAACTGAAACCGTTGTTGTGCGCTCCGCGGTTCTCCCACCGAGCCCGGCCGACGCGGCCTTCTCGATCATTCGATTGGACACCGCGACCCTGCGGGCCGGTCCACGGCTTGACGAGGCGCTCGCCAACATCCCCGGATTTTCGCTGTTTCGGCGGACCTCCAGTCTTGGGGCCAACCCGACAACCCAGGGTGTGTCCCTGCGGGGCATCGCCGGTTCCGGGGCGAGCCGCGCTCTGGTCATACTTGATGGCGTGCCGCAAAATGATCCGTTTGGCGGTTGGGTGATCTGGACGCGGTTGCCGACCGAGGACATCGGCGCGGCCTCGATCGTGCGCGGCGCCGGCGCCGGACCCTATGGCGCCGGAGCGTTAACCGGGGTGGTGGCCCTTCGGGAAACCACGCCCGACCCCGGCGCCTGGTCCCTTGGGGCGACGTTCGGCTCACTCGGTCTCGCCAAGGGCGCGGCCACTGCCGATCTACCGCTCGGACCCGGCTCATTGACGATCGTGGCGGCGGGCGAACACAGCGATGGTTGGACCCCCGTTGTCTTGGGCCGCGGCGCGGCCGACCAGCGTCTTACCCTCGACGATCGAACCGTGAGCGCCCGCTACCAATTCGACGCGGGCGCGACCACCCACGCCCTGAGGGGGTCAGTGTACGAGGAAGATCGAAGCTCTGGATTAGCCGGCGCCGCCTCTCGTGCCCGAGGCGCGAGCTTCAGCCTCAGTTCGGCGCGAGCGCCCACTTTCGACGCCTTGGGTTGGCGCGCTCAGGCTTGGGTTCTGGGGTCCGATCTCGCCAATACCAGCGTCAGCGTGGCGAGCGGCCGGCAGACCACTGCCCTATCCAACAATCAATATGAGACGCCCGCGATCGGCTACGGCGCCAATATGGCGGTGCGGCGGGTCTGGCCGAAGGGAACTCTGGAGTTGGGCTTGGATATTCGTGGGGCCGCGGGCGAAGACCGGGAAACCTTCCGACCGTTGGCTGGCGTTTTGACCAAAAGAAGGTTGACTGGTGGAGAGACTCTGACTGGTGGCGTCTACGGTGAGGCGACCCGGCAGGATGGTCCGTTGCTGCTCACGGCAGGCGCGCGTGTTGATGGGTGGTCGACGTTCGATTCGCATCGACTGGAAAGCGTGATCGCCACGGGAGCATCCACTCTCGATCTCCACCCAGGCGCCCGCGGGGGCGTTCTCCCCAGCGGGCGGTTAGGCGCGCGCCTTGATGTCGGCGGCGATGAATGGCTGCGCGCCGCAGCCTATACTGGCTTCCGGGCGCCGACGCTCAACGAGCTCTTCCGGCCATTTCGTGTGGGCAACAATGTCACCGAAGCCAATGCCACGCTCACGCCGGAGCGACTCTACGGAGTCGAAGCGGGAGGAGGGGGAGCGATTCTCGGTCGCGGGACCTGGAGCGTCACTATGTTCTACAACCGCCTGGAAAACCCGGTCACCAACGTGACCCTAGGCAAGGGGCCATTTATCGATCCGGTGGCAGGTTTGATTCCGGCTGGTGGTCTTTTGTTGCAAAGGCGGAACCTCGGGACCGTAAATGCCTTTGGGCTCGAAGCCGAGGCGGCGGTGAACGTAACGCGGACCGTCAGGTTCGACGCCGCATTGAGTTGGACGCATGCGCGCGTTGCGACCGGCGCTGCGGCGCCGCGGTTAAACGGTCTGGTTCCTGCGGAAACCCCTGATATTTCAGCCAATGCACGCCTGAGTTGGCGGCTCCATCCAAAGCTTACCCTTGCGGCCGAAACTCGCTATCAAGGAGAGAGATTTGATGATGACCAGAACACTCGACGGCTGTCCGCCGCGGCGACCACGGATTTCCGCGTCGAATGGCGTCCGAAACGCAACCTCACCGTATTTCTGGCTGCCGCGAACCTTGCTGATGAACGCGTCTCGACGGGTGAAACGGCCGATGGAATCTTCAGTTACGGCCCGCCGCTGACGGTGTCGGCCGGCTTTTCCATCAGGGGCGGCGGCCGGTAGCGAGCTCGCCGGAGTCGACGATCACCATCGTCTCCGGCTCAAAGCCAAGCGTTGCCAGGACACCGATGCAGACGAATAGTCTACCTCCGGATGTCGAATCGAAGCGCCAAATGGAAGCGCCAAATGTCTGATTCTAGTTCGCGCCCGCTTCGGGGGCCGCCTTGGCTGGCGCCTTCTTGTGATGTTTCGCCATGTGGCCGTGAGGCTTCATGGGTTTCTCTGGCGGATTGGCGATCGGCTGCATCGTCACCGGAGCCACGTCGGCCAAGGCCGGCCCAAAGCCAGCCATCGCCACGGTCAAAGCCGCCATAACAAGAGCCGTACGTTTCATCCTGTTGATCCTCAGAGTGTTGCAGGCTTGCGACAGCCCTTACCGATTTAGATAGCGTCATTCTTGAGCCGCGAAAAGGCCCGGATCGCTCTATACCGAACAAGGCATAGTGGTTGGTGGCCAGTTGAAAATTGACGTCAGCCCCGCCGCTGCGTTATGGCCTGCCGCCGGGGTGGGCGTGTTCGTATTAGGACGGAAATATAATGAAATCGTTCAGAGCGACCGTGGTGGTCTTTTCGGCCGCCGTGGCCCTCGCGGGTTGTAAGTTTCCCGGCACGGGGGGCGCAAAGCCGCCGACGGGTCAAGTCGTCGCTCGGGTGGGCGATCACGAAGTTACGCTGCGGGACTTGCAAGCGGAAATGGGGGACGAAACTATTTCCGACCCCAAGGCGCGCAAGAGCGCCGAACAGGCGGCTTTAGGCAATATCGTCGGCCGCACAATTCTGGCCGACGCCGCTCGGGAACAGGGGCTCGACAAAACCCCCGACTTCGCCATCCAAAAACAGCGCGTATATGACACCCTGCTGGTTCAAACACTCCAGCAAAAGGTAGCCGGACAAGTCCCCCAGCCGACCAAGCAGGAAGGGCAGGAATTTGTCACGGGCCACCCGGATATATTCAGCGAGCGCAAAGTCTTCCTGGTCGATCAGATTCGTATGCCCCGTCCGACCGACCCAGCCGTGCTCAAGAGCCTGGAGCCCCTGAAGACATTGGATCAGGTCGAGACCTTGCTCAAAACGGATAGTATTCCCTACCAAAGAGCTGGCGGATCGTTGGATGCTGTTGGCGCGGACCCCAGGCTTGTCGATCAGATTCTGAAGCTGCCTCCCAACGAAGTTTTCGTGATGCCCGGTGGCAACGGCTTGCTTGTTAACCAAATCCGAGAGACCAAGGTCATTCCGTTCACGGGAGATCCAGCCCTCGACTACGCTATGAAATTGATCGCTCGGCAACGGACTCAAGAAACCATCCAGCGTTCGATGAGGGAACTGATGTCGAAGGCGGCTCCCAGCGTGCAGTTCAATAAGGATTATGCGCCTCCGAAACCGGCTGCCGCCTCTGCTGGCGCCCGTCAGCCAGCCGCGGACGCGGCCAAGAAGCCCTAGGCCGGGAGTCGCCTTTTTCCTGGCGGGTTCTGGGTCCACAGATTCGGCGTCGGGCAGGATTTGTGTCTGGTTCTGGTCCGCGAATTCTCTTAGTGCCTAAGCGGTTCGCACCCGCGCCCACGAAGATTAAGGTCTGCGGTCTTCCCGGGGTTTGGTCTATGCGGACGGACAAGCGCTGGCGCGGGCGTCAATCGGTCTGATCGGAGATACTGGAACGATGCACAAACAAGTTTTTGGCGGCGTGATCGCGGCTAGTCTCGCGAGCTTGGCGATGGTGATGGGCGGTTCGTCCTCTCTAGCCGCGCCGGCGGTTTCCGATGTGCGCGTCGCGCCGGCGCCGGCGCCTTACATCCTTGGACCGGCCGATGTCATTGAAGTCAGCGTTCTCGGCCGTAGCGACTTTACGACCAAGGGCCGAATTGATGGCGACGGCACCTTCCGTGTACCGTTCATCGGGTCCATCGCCGCGGCGAACAGATCCGCTGTCCAACTGAGCGATGACATTGCCAGGGCGCTCGATGCCGGTGGCTATTTCGCCCATCCAATAGTCAAGGTCGAGGTCGCCTCCTACGCGAGCCGCTATGTGACGGTAATGGGAGCGATCGTTCACCCCGATCTGGTCACCGTCGATCGCGCCTATCGTCTCTCCGAAATCATGGCTCGCGCAGGCGGGGTCAAGGAAGGCGGCGCCGACTATGTTGTCTATGTCCCAAAGGGTGGAGAGCATCGCGAGATCACGCTTGAAGCCATGGCGACCGGTGGTGGTCAGGATGATCCATATGT
Source organism: Caulobacteraceae bacterium (assembly GCA_025359665.1). GTDB lineage: Bacteria > Pseudomonadota > Alphaproteobacteria > Caulobacterales > Caulobacteraceae > Acaudatibacter. Next base: position 14,006 of record JANYFU010000359.1, on the reverse strand, counting down.
TTCTCCCGGCGACAAGGTCTATGTCCCCGACGCGGCTCTTTTCTACATTTCCGGACAGGTGAAAACGCCCGGCGCTTTTCCTCTCAAGCGGGACATGACCTATCGGATGGCGATCTCGCGGGCGGGCGGATTGACCGACTCCGGTAGCGATAAGAGCGTCACGGTGACGCGGGACGGCAAAAAAACCGCGCATATCAATATTGATAGCAAGGTCATGCCCGGTGACACCGTGGTGATCGGTGAGCGCCTGTTCTAGCGGTGGTCGTCACGCGCCTGATTGCGAAAGGTCCGATTCCCGACAGATTGTTGTGATCCAACGGTTGGATGGCAGGGTGCCGGTTGTTCCGCCGAAGGGCTGAAGGCGCCGCGCGAGGCGTGATTCCTAGGAGATGCCGGTGAATATACTTCAATTCCTAACTATACTTTGGGCCCGGCGTGTTCTTATCGGAGCCGCTACGGTGAGTTGTCTGGTCGGTGCGCTTGTTGTCTGCGCCCTGCTTCCGCCGCGTTGGGAGTCGACGGCTCGTGTGGTGCTCAATGACGTGAAGCCCGATGTCGATACAGGCCAGGTTATATCCGGCGCCTCGATGCGGTTCTACATCACAACGCAAGAGTCATTGATTACGGACTATACCGTGGCTGGCCGCGTCGCCGAGCAGATCGGGTGGCTTTCGGACCCGGACCTCATCGCCCAGTACCAGCGCCGGCCTGCCCACGACCAACGTGATTTCCGCCACTTCCTTGCCGATCTGATTATCCAGGGGACGAAAGTCGCTCTCATCCCCGGTACGAATATTATCGAGATCACCTATGCCGCGGGCACATCGGCGGGCGCGCAGGCCGTCGCGGATGCTCTGCGCAAATCCTACATAACGGCGTCTCTGGATCTCGCGCACCAGGACGCGATGCAGAACGTCAATTGGTACACGCAACAGATGGTCAAGGCCAAACAGGCTCTTGATGACGCTGTAAAGGCTGAGTCAGACTATGAGCGCGCAAACGGCATCGTGATGCAGGACAAGGGCGTCGATGTCGAAAGCGCTCACCTTGAGTCCCTGAGCCAGCAGGCTGCGCCGGCCTTCCTGCCGAACCCGCCGGATCAGCAATCCACAAGCTCGGCCTTCCAATTGGCGACCGTCGAAGCGTCATTGGCTTCGGCGACCAAAACGTTGGGACCCAACAATCCGGAGGTTGTGGAACTCAGGACCAAGCAGGCGGCCCTCGCGACCCTGGTGGCCAGGGACAGGGCCAATGCACAGGCTGCCGCCACGCGCGCGCTAGAGGGCGGCGCGAAAGTATTGGAGCAGTCGGTCGCGGCTCAGCAGCAAAAAGTCATTGCCCACAGCGAGCAGATTGGCCGTCTGAATCAGCTTCATCAGGACGTGCTTCTGCGTCAAGCCGAATACAAGGCGACGTCTGAGAAGGTCAGTCACTTCAGGGAGCAGGCCAATTCCGGCGACGCCGGCGTTACATCGCTCGGTAACGCCTTGACACCAAGCGATCCAACATTCCCCAACTATCTGCTGATCGCTCCCGGAGGCATCATTCTTGGTCTCGGCGTCGGTGTCCTGGTGAGCTTGCTCTTGGAATTGCTTGGACGTCGAATCCGGACAGTGGAGGATTTGGACCTCGATGATGATATTCCGCTGATCTGTGTTGTCCCTTGGCCGAGCGCCCAGGGCCAACAAAATTCGTTCGCGCGCGGATGGTCGCGCCTATGGGCATGGTGGCCATCAAATCGAGGAGCTGTCCGCGTATGAGTGAAACCCTGACACTTGACGACCTCCAGCGGCTTGAGACCTCGACCGCCGCCACGGTGGTTCAACCGGAAGAGGCTGCGCGGATTTTCGGCTTCGCACCATCTTTGGTGATGGTCACGAACTCCGCCTGTGCGCAGGCGGATGCCATCCGCGCTCTTCGCACCCACATCATGGCCCAACATATCAACCTTGGTCGTCGGGCCTTGGCCGTATGCGCGCCGAACGTCGATGTCGGGTGTTCCTTCGTCGCCGCCAACCTTGCGGTGTCGTTGTCGCAGATTGGCGTTAAGACCCTGCTGATCGATGGCGATCTGCGTAGTCCTACCTTGGATCGGATGATCCGGCGGTCCGAGAGTGGCACTGGCTTGGCTGAATGTCTTCAGTCGTTGGACGCTCCCTTTGCGTCAAACATTGATTCCAATGTTCTGCCGAACCTTTCACTGCTTTATGCGGGAGGGACCGTAGCCAACACGCAAGAATTGCTTGGTGGTGAACGCTTTAAGGCCCTTATGAACTACTGTCTGCGGGAATACGACGTTACCATCGTCGATACGCCGCCAGCCAATACCTCAACGGATGCGCGTCGAATTGGCAGCGTCGTGGGATATGCCTTGATCGTGACGGCGAAGGATAAGACCTTCGTAAAGGACATGAAGACTTTGGCCAGTGAGTTGCGATCCGACGGCTGTTTGCCGGTGGGCTCAGTATTAAATGGCGCGTGATTTGGTATGACCGCGGCTATGGCGGAAGGCGGCTTTCGTCTTGGGAAGGTCACCCTCGGGCAGATCTTTCTCTGCGTCGGCTTTTTGGCGCTCGCCTTGCCGACCATTTTCACTCTCGCCGACCAGAGTTGGTCCAGGGAATTTGGAGCCTATGGACCTATTGTACTGGTGACGGGGCTTTGGCTGCTTTGGCGTCGCGTCCCGGAACTTCGAAGCGATGGCAGGCCCGGAGGCCTTTGGCTGACAGCTATATTGGTCGCCGGGGCCCTCACATCCTATGTTTTCGGCCGTGCCTTTGACTTCATAACGCTCGAGACGGCGGGAGTTTATGGGGTCGGCTTGGCGGTGCTCCAAGCGCGCGTTGGCGCTAAAGTCCTGTTCACCCATTGGTTTCCACTCTTGTATCTGGCGTTCGTCATACCCGTGCCGAACTCAGTTCTGGCGGATTTGACGGGACCCCTAAAGCAACTCGTATCGCTCGCGGCGACGGAATGGCTACATGCATTTGGTATTCCCGTGGCGCGGGAAGGTGTGACGATTTTTGTATCTCAATACCAGCTGCTCGTTGAAGATGCATGTTCCGGTATGAACTCAATTGTAGGTCTTATAGCAGTAAGTCTATTATACATATATTTAATCCGCGGATCGTCCTGGATTTATGCGCTAGTCCTTGTGTCCTTTGTGATTCCCATCGCGATAGTAGCTAATATCATCAGGATTATGGTGTTGATTTTGCTGACTTATTTCTTTGGAAATGATGTTGCTCAAGGATATCTTCATTTTACGGCTGGAATGTTGCTTTTCACCAGCGCGCTGCTCTGTGTGTTTGGGCTGGATCGGTTGATTGCCTACGGGCAGTCACGGCTTGGAAAGGCGTCATGAGTTCGCGCCGCGATTTTGTGATCGGAGCGGCTTGCCTAGCTGGCGCCGGCACGGCCTATGCCCTTGTGCCCCGCCGGCGAGTTATCCTTATGGAGCGCGACAACACGCTGCAGCGGATTGTTCCGAGAGCCTTCTCGGGTTGGGTCTCCCAGGATGTTTCGGATCTTGTCGCGCCCAAGATCGAAGGTAGCCTGGTATCGAAGCTCTATGGAGAGACCGTGGGTCGTGTCTACACCCGAGGATCGTCCGGCCCCGAAGTGATGATGCTGATGGCATACGGTGACACCCAGAGCGACGATCTCCAGTTGCACCGGCCGGAGATCTGCTATCCGGCATTCGGGTTTGCCATATCACACAGCGCGCCGATCAAACTGGACTTGGGGGATGGTGTTTCGATTCCGTCGAGACGGCTGGTGGCCGATGCCCCAGGACGCAGGGAATCGATCGTCTATTGGTCCCGGTTAGGTGAGTATTTACCTCTGGATCGAAAGGAGCAGCAGCTTGATCGTCTCCAGACCGCCATGCGGGGAGAAGTGTCGGATGGCCTATTGGCGCGTTTCTCCATTCTTGGCGCCGATCCCGCCGTCGGTGTGGCGGTCATCTCTGATTTGATCCCTGCCTTGCTCCGCGCGGTCCCGGCGAATCTCCGAGCGGTGCTGATTGGCACGCAGAGAGCCGCTGCTCTGCAAGAGCGTGGTGTCTAGAGCGCCGCGTGGATCGCTCAAATTTCACTGGATGGTAGAAAAAACATCAAATTCATATATCTAGCGTGCATCGTAACGACTTGATCGGTTTCCATCTTGGTAAAATGAGCGCTAATTGACGCTGTGATGCGCGGGAACTGATCGAATTTCGCTTTGGTTGGCGATGAAAGATCGATAATTGAGGAGCGCCTCGGATTGATCCAAATTCGCCTCTGGCAAGTAGAGGTATATTCAGGCTACCGGCACGATATGGCGCCTCGGCGACGTGCATGCAGGTGGTTCTGGATCCCGATCGGTTCGCCGGGGTTTGATTGGCGGCGCATCTGAGATAGACACTGATTGGTCGGTGGGGATTTGGACGGTACGTTATCTTGGTGTTGTCGTTTTGTCGGAGCGCTCTCTCGTGACCGATATCAGAGACCTGGATCGTCATTCGATCGTAGTGCGTGGAGTAACGGTCGATGAGTCCAAGAAAAACTGCGTTCTGACCGTGCCAAGAGACACCTACCCAGAAGAACGGCTTGGCGAAGTTGATCGCCTTGAAGCCGGTGCCAGGCGTCTAGCCAGATCGAGATTGAAGCGATGGCTCGATATCGTTGGTTCTGGCCTTGGAATTCTGTGTCTGTCGCCTTTGCTCTTGCTGGTCGCCCTGGCAATCGTTGTCGAGAGCCCTGGATCACCACTCTTTCAGCAGCGGCGCAGTGGCTTTCTCGGAGGTCATTTCGTCATCTACAAATTCCGAACGATGCGCGTCCGTGAGGACGGCTCGGACGTCGTCCAGGCTCAACGCGACGATGACCGCATTACAAGAGTGGGGCTGTTTCTGCGTCGTACGAGTATCGACGAATTGCCACAATTGCTGAATGTGCTGAAGGGTGAAATGTCGCTGGTCGGGCCGCGCCCTCACGCGGTTTTCCACGATGAGTACTATGGTCGAATCGTTGCGGACTATGATTCACGGTTCAAGACCAAGCCCGGTCTTACAGGGTTGGCTCAGGTGTCGGGTTTGCGGGGACAGACCGCGGAGGTCAGGGACATGGCGGCGCGGGTCGATAAGGACCTCGAATACATTCGAAGCTGGTCCTTCATTGGCGACATAAAAATCCTGCTCCGAACCGTGCTCATTTTCGCGTTCCACCCGGCCGCCTACTAGACTTTTCCCAGTTGAAGTTATCAATCGAACGGGCTTTTCGCCCCGCCTGTGAGGCCTCTTCCTCCACAGCCGCCGCGATAGCGTCGGGACGATCCAGCATCATCAGGTGGGAAGAGCCTTCGACAAGCCTCTCCTGGCCGCGGCTTGAGCGGGCAGCGAGCTCTTGGTGAAGGTTCGTCCAAAACCTTAGCAACGACGAGCGAATATTGACTGGTGCGGCGGCATAGGTCCCATCCGCGGTTAGGACGATCAGCGCCAGGGAGCCATAGGCCGTTCTGCCCGAGGCGATTTCATCGGAGGTCCGCGTCCAAAGCGTATCGAGTTCCGAAATTCGCGTGATCCAGGTGGTGGGCCGTGATGCTTCAGCGAGTCGTCTCTGGCTTACCGCCGCGGTGTCGGACACCCGGGGGCGTGGCAGGCAATTGGTCAGGGCGGGATCCGAAGGCGGAGGTTGGAGCTGCCCATGTCGCGCGGCTTCCAAGCAACGCGCGGCTTGCTCTCGCAGAACCGATACCCCTCCCGCGCCGGGCCCGAACACGGCGGCGAAGCGAGTGTCCTGATATTCCACCGACGGATCAGCCAGGACCATTCCGACCACATCGCGCCACCGACGGTTTGTAAACAGACGTACATATAGGCCGCCGGCCGAGTGACCCACGACGATGAACGGTCCTTTGATGCCTGCGGCTCTCAAACCGTGATCGAGGTCGAGGGCGATCGCGGCGCCGTCGCGCGGCTGCGGGCCTGGATCGCTGAAGCCATAGCCGGCCCGATCGTAGGCGCACACCCGATATTTTGGGGCGAGAAGAGCCTGTACCTTGAACCAGGCCGCGGACGACGCGGCATATCCGCTTTCCAACAATACGGTCGGGGCCCCCGCGCCTTGACATCGAAAGTTCAGCGTCCGTTGATCTGGAAGACGCACCAGCAAGCCCGGATGGGCCGTGTCATCCTTCACTGCTCCGGAGGACGCAAGTCGCGCCGCGTCCGCGCCGATGGCCCGCGATGAGAGCAAAAGCAGGGAGATGGTAAGCATTGTCCATGTAGGCGCCACGCGGAGTCCGGAACGACCGCTTGGCAAAGGGTATTCTAGTCGTCCCGCGCCCTGGCGTTCTCGATGCCGGCCATGATCAGGGCCCGGGCTTCGTCGGCGTTGCCCCAACGAAGGATTTTTACCCATTTATTGGGCTCCAGATCTTTGTAGTGCGCAAAGAAGTGCTCGATCTGTTGGAGGGTGCTCAAGGGTAGATCCGTATAGTCTTTTACCCGGTCATAGCGCTGGGTCAGTTTGGGACCCGGCACCGCGATCAGCTTTTCGTCTCCTCCGGCTTCGTCTTCCATCATCAGCACACCGACGATGCGGCAACTCATGATCGCGCCGGGCACGATCGCCCTGGTGTTGGCCACGATCACGTCACATGGATCTCCATCCCCCGACAGCGTATGCGGAATGAACCCATAGTTCCCAGGGTAGCGCATAGCCGTGTAGAGGAACCTGTCGACGATCAGGGCGCCGGACGGCTTGTCCAGTTCATATTTAATAGGCTCGCCGCCGATCGGCACCTCGATCACCACATTGACTTCGTTGGGCGGGTCGATTCCGATGGAAACGGCGTCAAGACGCATTGGATAACTCCGAATAAGCCACTTTGCACCGAGCCCGACGCTCGGTTAGGGAAGCGCACCTCTAAACCGGGAACACGACATGACCAAGAAACCCGACGGCACATGGGACAAATCCAGACTGCCCAGTCGGCATGTGACCGAGGGACCGGCGCGCGCGCCGCACCGCTCCTATTATTACGCCATGGGGCTTGGGACGCGGGAAATCGCCCAGCCGTTCGTCGGCGTGGCTTCATGCTGGAACGAGGCGGCGCCGTGCAACACCGCCCTGATGCGTCAGGCGCATGCCGTCAGCCAGGGGGTGAAGGCCGCAGGGGCCACGCCGCGGGAATTCTGCACCATTACGGTCACTGACGGCATCGCCATGGGCCATGAAGGCATGCGCTCAAGTCTGGTCAGCCGGGAAGTGATCGCCGACTCGGTGGAATTGACGATGCGCGGCCATGGCTATGACGCTCTTGTGGGTGTCGCCGGGTGCGACAAGAGCCTGCCCGGCATGATGATGGCCATGTTGCGGCTCAATGTTCCCTCGGTGTTTCTCTATGGCGGTTCAATCATGCCCGGGCGCTGGCGGGATCGGGACGTGACGGTGGCCGATGTGTTCGAAGGCGTCGGCCAGCATTCGGCGGGGAAGCTGGCGATCGAGGATCTTACCGACCTGGAGCGCCATGCCTGTCCGGGCGAGGGGGCTTGCGGTGGCCAGTTTACCGCCAACACCATGGCCTGCGTGTCCGAAGCGATCGGCCTGGCGCTGCCGCTTTCCTCCGCACTGCCGGCTCCCTATGAACGACGCGACCAATATGCCATCGCTTCGGGTGAAGCCGTGGTTCGGCTGATCGAAGCCAACATCCGGCCACGCGATATCTGTACGCGCCAGGCGTTCGAGAATGCCGCGGTGGTGATCGCCGCGACCGGTGGATCGACCAACGGCGGGCTGCATCTGCCGGCCATGGCCCATGAATGCGGGATCGAGTTCACCCTTCGGGACGTGGCCGAGATCATGCGCCGCACTCCCTATCTGGCCGATCTGAAGCCGGGCGGCCGTTATGTCGCCAAGGATATGGGTGAGGCGGGCGGCGTTCCGGTTCTGTTGAAGACCCTACTGGAGGGCGGCTTCCTGCACGGCGATTGCATGACCGTCACGGGCAAGACCCTGGCGGAGAATTTGGCGGAGGTTAAGTGGCGTGACGACCAGGACGTGATCCGTCCGGTCTCCAACCCGCTGTCTCACACCGGTGGCGTGGTCGGCCTTTGGGGATCGCTTGCCCCCGACGGCGCCATCGTCAAGGTGGCTGGCATGACATCGCACCGCAGCCACCGCGGTCCGGCGCGGGTCTTCGATGGGGAGGAGGCCTGTTTCGCCGCCGTCGAGCGCGGCGACTACCAGGACGGCGATGTTCTGGTGATCCGCTATGAAGGACCCAAGGGCGGTCCGGGTATGCGCGAGATGCTCTCTACCACGGCGGCCCTGTCCGGCCAGGGCCGGGGCGACAAGGTGGCGCTGATCACCGACGGCCGGTTCTCGGGCGCCACGCGTGGCCTATGCATTGGCCATGTCGGTCCCGAAGCCCAGGAGGGCGGGCCGATCGGCCTGGTCAAGGACGGCGATATCATAGCCATCGACGCGGACGCCGGCACCATCGAGCTTGAGGTCAATCCGATCGAACTGGAGAACCGCAAACGACATTGGGCGCCGCGCGAAACGGCCTATGGCTCTGGCGCTCTCTGGAAGTTCGCCCAAGGTGTGGGCCCGGCCCACCTCGGCGCGGTGACCCATCCAGGCCAACGCGGTGAGCGACACGTTTATGCCGACCTCTGAGCCAGGCCGTCGGATCGGGCGATGAAAACCCTGGGCCTGCTGGGCGGCATGAGCTGGGAAAGCACCACCAGCTACTACCAGTGCCTGAATCGTTTGGCTCGCGAGCGCCTCGGCGGCCAGCATTCGGCCAAGCTGCTGATCTGGTCCGCCGACTTCGCACCGATCGCCGCGATGCAGGCGGCCGGGGATTGGGCGGGCGCGACCGAAGTGCTGGTCGAGGCGGCGAAGGCCCTGGAGGGCGCGGGCGCCGAGGCGATTCTGATCTGCGCCAACACCATGCATCTTATGGCGCCGCAGGTGGGGGCCGCAGTACGGATACCTCTGCTGCACGTCGCCGACGCCACCGCCGAGACGCTGCGAGCCGCCGGCGCGCGGCGGCCGCTGTTGCTGGCGACCGGGTTCACCATGGAGAAGGCGTTCTATCGTGACCGGCTGGCCGTGGCGGGTCTCGATTCGTTGATTCCGCCCGCGCCGGCGCGGGCGAGGCTGCACGCGATTATCTTCGATGAACTGGTGCGGGGACGATTCGAGCCTGCCTCCCGGGCCGAGGTGATCGCCATCGCCAAGGCAGCCGTCGAGGAAGACGGCGCCGACGCCGTGATCCTTGGCTGCACCGAATTTGGTCTGCTGGTCGAGGCGGACGACTTCTCCGTTCCGGTGTTCGACACGACCGAGATCCACGCCCGGGCGGGGATGGATTTCGCCCTGAGCTAAATCACGCGGGGAAGTCGAGCTCGGCTACTACAGGCACGTGGTCTGAGGGTTTCTCCCGCGCGCGGACGTCGCGATGGATGGTGACGCCCGTCAGACTGTCCGCGGCGCCAGGCGAGAGCAGCAGGTGGTCGATCCGGATGCCGTGGTCGCGCGGCCACGCGCCGGCCTGATAGTCCCAGAACGTGTAGCCCCCGGGCGACCCGTCGGCCGCGATGTAGTCGTCAGTCAGGCCCAGCCACTTCAGGGATCGAAACGCCGCGCGGCTCTCGGGCCGATAGAGCGCGTCGCCGACCCAGGCCGCCGGATCGTAGACATCCGCCGGCTCGGGGATGACATTGTAGTCGCCGGCGATCACCAAGGGTTCTTCGAGGCTCAACAGCCCTCGAACATGGGCGTTGAGCCGCGCCATCCAATTGAGTTTATAGGCGAATTTCTCACTCGTGGTCGGATTGCCGTTGGGAAGATAGATCCCCGCCACCCGCACGGGCCGGGGTCCCGAGATGACCGCCTCGATATAGCGCGCCTGCTCGTCCCCGTCATCGCCGGGTAAACCTCTGCGAACGTCTTCCAGGGGTGTCTTGGAGAGCAGCGCCACGCCATTGTAGGTCTTTTGGCCGTGGACGATGACGTTGTAGCCCAGCCTCTCGAACGCCTCGGTCGGAAACTTCTCGTCGACGCATTTGATTTCCTGCAGGCAGGCGACGTCCGGCGCTGCCTCCTCGAACCAGCCGAGCACGGTCGGCAGACGCGCGTTGACCGAATTCACATTCCATGTGGCGATACGCATCGCTCGCCCCCGGGGTTCAGTCAGATCGAGAAGCTGACGCCGCAGCCGCAGCTGGATTTGGCGTTGGGATTACGCACCCGGAATTCGGCGGCGGCCAGTTCGTCGGCGAAATCGATTACCGACCCTCTGAGAAGGTCGAGCGACACCGAATCAATCACTGCGGCGGCCCCGTCGCATTCAATCTTCAGGTCGTCGGCCTCGGCGCTTTCCACCAGGTCGAACCGGTATTGGAACCCCGAACAGCCCCCGCCATCGACGGCGACACGCAACATAAGGGGGCGGCCCTCGGCCTTGGCGAGCGCATTCAGGCGTCCAGCCGCCGATGGGGAAAGAGTCAGCGGTGGCGGCGCGGCGCGGGTGGAGATCTCGAATTCCATCGTCATGTAAATTCCTCTCCATCCCTATATGAGGGTCACCGGCGCGCTTCGCAAAGGGGCGATCGACATTGGGACGGTCATGACCATCGATCTCCAGAGAGTGGCCTGGGCCGAGAACCCGGCGGCCTCGCGCGGCCGCCACTATCCGGAAGCGCCTAGCGCCACCCGAACGCCTTTCGCCCGCGACCGGGATCGCATCATCCACACCTCGGCGTTTCGGCGCCTGAAGGAAAAGACCCAGGTGTTCGTGGCGCATGAGGGCGACCACTATCGCACCCGCCTGACCCACTCCCTGGAGGTAGCGCAGATCGCCCGCTCGATCGCCACGGCCCTGCGCCTGGACACCGATCTCGCGGAAACCATCGCGCTTGGCCACGATCTTGGTCATCCGCCGTTCGGCCATGCTGGCGAGGATGAGTTGGAGCGGCAGATGGCGCCGTTCGGCGGCTTTGATCACAATGTCCAGACCTTCAGGGTCCTGACCGAGCTTGAGCGGCAGTATCCGAATTTCAGCGGTCTGAACCTGACCTGGGAAACGATTGAGGGGATCGTAAAACACAATGGTCCGGTCACTGGTCTGCTCGGCCGCCCGGTCTGGAAGTCGATCGTCGATTATAATCAGGAGTCGGATCTGGGTCTGGCTACCTGGGCGTCGGCCGAGGCGCAGGTCGCGGCTCTGGCCGATGACGTGGCCTACAACAATCACGACGTCGACGACGGGCTTCAGGCGGGACTTTTCCGGCTGGAAGAACTGATTGACGTGCCGCTGGTCGGGCCGGTCCTGGCGGGCGTCCGGCTGGAATATCCGGTTCTCGAGGCTCGCCTGACGCGCATGGAAATGGTCCGCCGCCTGATCGGCGTGATGGTCAATGATGTGCTCGCCGAGACCCTGCGCCGCGCGCGGGCGTCGGGCGTCACCTCTCCGGCCGATGTCAGGAACCTGGGTTCGGCCCTGGTGGCGTTTTCGCCGGATGTGGCCGAGGATCTCAGCCACCTGCGGGCCTTCCTCCATCAGCGCATGTACCACCATTGGCGGGTCAACCGCAGCCGCAGCCAGGCCCGGCGGATACTCGCGCAGATGTTCGCCCTATTCCTGGCCGAGCCCGATGTCCTACCGGCGGAGTGGCACGCCAGGCTGCAACCGATGGACGAGGGCGGCAAGGCCCGGGTAATCTGCGACTACATCGCCGGGATGACTGACCGCTATGCGATCGAGGAGCATCGCCGCCTGTTCCAACTCGACGCCTGGACTTGAGACGCCCTACAGGAACGCCGCCGGTTCTGTTGAGCGCGCGGCTCCGCTAGACTCCCTGGGTGATTCGTCCGGGCCGAGGGGAAGGGCCGGACCCCGTCACTGGAGCTTATATGGCCGACCCCGATCGCCGTTACGAATCTCAGGAACCGCCCTTGACCATGGATAGCCGCCGCCGGGGCCGCACTCGCGGACCCGCGCCCGTCACCCTGATCGTCAGCGTGCTGCTGCTTCTGCTGGTTGGGGGCGCGGTATTTTATATGTACCGAACTGGCGCGAGGTCGCCGAGCGACGCGCCCGAACCTCTGGGAGCGCCCTTGGGCGATGTGCGGGCCCCGCCGCCGCCCGAAACGCGAAATCCCGACCCTAGCGCTGGCCTTTCCATTTCAAAGGACGATCCCAACGCAGGCGCGGCGACGCCTACCCTGGCGCCGCCGCCGGAACAACCCTTGGCGCAGACCCCGCCATCGGCCGCCGACTCGAAGGGCTTTCCATCGGCCCTACCGCCACCTCCGCCGCCGCCCAGCGCGGTCACCGCCGCTCAGGCCCCCGCGCCGCATCCCAACGTCAAGACCCCTGAAAAGGCGGACGCGAAGACCGACACCATCGACGCCCTGATCGCTGACGCCGCCAAGCCCAAGGCGCTAAAGCCGCCGAAAGCCCCCGCCGAAACCAGCGGCCCGGTTCTGGTTCAGATCGGCGCGTTTTCCTCCGAGAGTCTGGCTGACAAGGAATGGAGCAAGGCCGCGGCCATCGCGCCGGGCGCCATGGCCGGGAAAGGCAAGCGGGTGGTTCCCGTGACCAAGGATGGGGCGACGCTCTACCGCACCTCGATCACCGGCTTCGCCACGCGTGACCAGGCCGTGGCGCTTTGTGACCGGCTTAAGGCGGCCGGCGGGAGTTGCTTCGTCCGTTGACCCTGGCCTGCGTCCTTGGATGCGCCGCAACCACCCTCTCTACCGAGGAGGCGGCTTTCTATCGAGATGTCCGACCCTGGGGTTTCATCCTGTTCCGCCGCAACGTCGAGAGCCCAGACCAAGTTCGCGCCCTGACCGAGGCCCTGCGGGCCGCCGCCGACCGCCCCGACGCGCCGGTCATGATCGACCAGGAGGGTGGCCGGGTTCAGCGCCTGGGACCGCCTCACTGGCGTCGCTATCCACCGGCGAGGGCGTATGGCGCCATGGCCATGGACGACCGCCGTCGGCGCGATCTGGTTCGCCTGGCCGGGCGTCTGATGGCCGATGATTTGATCGCGCTGGGAATCAATGTTGACTGCGCGCCCGTTGTGGACGTGCCGGTGGCGGGCGCCCACGATGTGATCGGTGATCGCGCGTTCGCCGAGACGCCGGCGGAAGTGGCCGCGCTGGCGCGGGCCATGGCCGAGGGTCTGTTGGCGGGGGGCGTCCTGCCGGTGATCAAGCACATTCCCGGCCACGGCCGGGCGCGGGTCGACAGTCATCTGCAACTGCCCGTCGTGGAGGCCGGCCGTGCCGAGCTGGAAGCCTGGGATTTCGCGCCGTTCCGGGCGCTGGCCGACATGCCGGTCGCGATGACCGCACACGTCGTCTACCGGGCGCTGGATCCCGATTCGCCCTGCACCACCTCCAGCCGCGTGATCGCCGAGATCCTCCGGGAGGCTATCGGTTTCGACGGGCTGCTGGTCAGCGACGACCTGTCCATGAAGGCGCTGGACGGAACCCTGATCGACCGGACGCGGTCCGCGCTAACTGCCGGTTGCGATATCGTTCTGCACTGCAACGGCGACCTGGCCGAAATGAGAGCCGTGGCGGCAGGCGCCGCGCCTCTGACTCCGCCCGCCCAGGCCCGTGCCGACGCTGCTCTTTCCCGGCTCACGAAGCCTCTGGAAACCTGGGATCGGATTGAGGCGATGGCCACCTTCGACGCCATGCTCGCGGATCTGTCGCGGGCATGAACGCCATGCCCCAACCGACATTGGACTTCGAAGCCGCCACCACGGCGGCCGACGACGGCGAGGCCCTGATCGTCGATATCGACGGCTATGAGGGGCCGCTCGATCTGTTGCTGGCGTTGGCGCGCAATCAGAAAGTGGATCTGCTGAAGCTCTCGATCAGCAAGCTGGCCGACCAGTATCTGGCCTTCGTGCGCGAGGCCCGCCGGCTGCGGTTTTCGCTCGCCGCGGACTATCTGGTCATGGCCGCCTGGCTGGCGTTCCTGAAGTCGCGCCTGCTGCT
>JANYFU010000349.1 GCA_025359665.1 Caulobacteraceae bacterium | reverse complement strand
ACCGAGATGCCGCGCTCGCGCTCGATCTTCATCCAGTCCGAACGGGTGCGGCGCTGTTCGCCACGGGCGCGCACGGCCCCAGCCGCGCGAATCGCCCCGCCCGCCAGCAGCAGGTTTTCGGTCAGGGTGGTCTTGCCGGCGTCGGGGTGGCTGATGATGGCGAAGGTCCGCCTGCGGGCGGCCTCGGCGGCGGGAGAGATGGACATGGCCGGGCGATACCCCGCGCGGCGCGGCTAGGCAAATTTCGAGCCCGTCGCCGCGGCTTTAGCCGCCTTCCACAGTCTCCGTCAGGAAGCGTCGACCGTCGGTGTCCTCGATCTCCACAACCCAGATGTCCGGGTCGATCCGCGCCGCCCGGGCGATATAGGCGTCGAGGTCCGCCTCGTCTTCGCTGATCACCGGCCGCATCCATACCGGGGCGCCCTCTCGGCCGGTGGCTTCGGCCCAAAGCCGGGCCTCGCCCGTCCGGCGGTTTATGGTCTTGACCAGCACCGCCCCGCCCCGAGCATCACCCTTGCGCACGACGGTGGCGAACGATCCTCCGAGCTCCACCCGGCGGATCAGGGCGTAGACCCAGATATCACTCGATAGCTGCATGGTTCAGATTTCCGGATATTCGGCCAGCCGAACGGTTGCCATGAAGCCACCCTCGGCCAGATCGGCGATCGTAAGCGACCCCCCATGTTCGGAGCAGAGCGCGCGAACCAATCTTAGGCCGAGCCCCGTTCCCTTGACTGGCGATGCGGCCACGGGGACGCCGTCGCACCCGCCCGGGTTCGCCACTGTGAGCCTCAGGTCGCCGGCTTCTTTCGCCAGGTCAACGCGAATCTCGCTGCCCTTGGCGGTGAATTTCAGGGCGTTGTCGATCAGATTGACCAGGATCTGGGTCATGGCTCGGCGGTCCGCCAGGATATCGCCCAGATCGTCTCGGCCGCTGGTGCGCAGCCTCACCCCGGCCGTCAGCGCCCTGGGGTTCAGGAGGGTGACAACTTCATCGGCCAGAACGCGCGGATCGAATCGTTCAGGCGCGCCCGACCAGACCCCCGCCTCGGCGCGAGCGATGTCGGTCATATCGTTGACCAGGCTCAGCAAATGCTGTGCCGCGCCATGGATGATCGCGGCCTGCTCGTCATACGGCGGAGGCAGGGGCCCGAACGTCTGGCGCCGCATCGCATCCGCGTAGCCGATCAGGGCGTTGAGCGGCGTGCGCAGTTCATGCCCCAGTAGAGCGAGAGCCTCGGGGGCCGGAGCGGAACGTATGTCGGTCGTCACCGTCACACTATGGAGCCACGCGAGCCTTGTGGCGAGGTTGTCGCGCCGCGATGTTGCGTGGCCGGGGGATTTGGGCCTAAGGCCCGACCATGAACGCCTCCGAGGTCCGCCCCGCCCAGATCGAGTCCGCCTTGGCCGAACTTGAGGAAGAGTTTGATCTGCTGGGGGATTGGGAAGAGCGCTACCGGTATGTGATCGACCTTGGCCGTGAACTTGCGCCGTTGAACGAGTCCGAGCGAACCGAGTCGAACAAGGTGCGCGGATGCGCCAGCCAGGTCTGGCTGGTCACCGAGCGTGGCGAGGGCGATATTCTGCGGTTCCGCGGTGACTCGGACGCTCACATCGTTCGAGGCCTGATCGCCATCCTGATGCGGCTCTATTCGGGACAGGCACGCGGAGAGATTCTCGGCTTCGACGCCAAAGCCGCCCTCGGGCGGCTTGGCCTGAACGCGGCGCTGTCGCAGCAACGATCGAATGGTTTATATTCGATGATTGAGCGCATCCGCCTGGATGCGCTCAACTCGGCCTGAAGTCTCCGGCTTAACGGCGCTTGGTGGCTTTGGGCGCCTGACGACCGCCCTGGCCCAGGCCCATTTGCTTGGCGAGGTCGGACCGGGCCTTGGCATAGTTGGGCGCCACCATGGGGTAGTCCTTGGCCAGACCCCACTTTGCCCGATAATCTTCGGGGCTGAGATTGTACTTCGTGCGCAGATGGCGCTTCAGTGACTTGAATTTGCGGCCGTCTTCCAGGCAGACCAGATAGTCCGGGGTGATCGACCGGCGAACCGGCACGGCGGGTTCTTTCGGCGCGGCTTCGACGGCGTCCATGCCAGAGGCCACTGAAGTCAGCGCGCGGTGCACGCTCTGGATCAGGGCAGGGACTTCCATCGCCGAGAGACTATTGTTCTCCACATAGGACGCGACAATTTCGGCGGTTAAGTCGATGATTTCAGACGTGTCACTCATGATGAACGCTCACTTTCCTCTTTTTACGCACACACTCGATCGAACTGACGAATCGATGCGACAACGTCTATGGAAATTCGCGAGCGAAAACAAGTCACCAAAGTAGGTAGCGACGTGAATTTGTATAGCTGACCAGTTATCGCCAGCCTGACGCCATCAACTTCGTCGATAGGTGGTGTCAACTGAAGTTACGGTCAGTCCAGTTTGGCCAAATATCGGGCAAATCGGTCGACACACGATTGGGGTAGGCGGCGGAACGTTTCTCAAGAAACGACGTGACGCCTTCGCGTGCATCGTCCGAGGCGCCCCTGGCCTGGATGGCTCGGCTGTCGGCCTTGTGCGCCTCCATCGGGTGATCGGCTCCCGCCATCCGCCAGATCATCTGGCGGGTCAGAGCAACCGAGACGGGCGCCGTATTGTCGATGATCTCCCGGGCCAGGGCGCGGGCATCTGTCAACAGGTCCTCTGGCGCATGGAGCGAGCGAACCAGGCCTTTGTCGAAGGCTTCCTGAGCCGGAAATACGCGACCGGTGTAACACCATTCGAGAGCGGCCTGGATGCCAACCAGTTTAGGCAGGAACCAGGACGAGGCGGCCTCCGGATTGATGCCGCGCCGGGCGAAAACGAAACCGAACCGGGCTGTGGTGGAGGCCATGCGGAAATCCATGGCCAGCTGCATGGTCACGCCAATACCCACGGCTGGTCCGTTCACGGCGGCGATTACCGGCTTAAGGCTGTCGTAAATTCTCAAAGTCAGGCGACCGCCCCCATCGCGCTGCACCCCGCCGACGCGGGCCTCGAGTCTGGTGGCTTCGGTCGTGGCCCTATGGTCGAAAGTCGCGCCGCCGGCGGAAAGGTCGGCCCCAGCGCAAAAGGCCCGCCCGGAGCCGGTGACGATCACCGCCTTCACGGCGTCATCGGCGTCGGTGAGGTCGAAGGCGGCGATCATGTCGGCCATCATACGGCCGGTGAACGCGTTGAGCTTCTCGGGACGGTTCATCGTGATCGTGGCGATCCCGTCCTCCACGGAATAGAGGATGGTCTCGAAGGTTGGATCAGGCATCTTGGGCTCCCTTGTTTACAACGCGACGGCCACCCGGTGACGCTGCGAAAGTCAAGGCGCGAGAGCGCGGAATCCTGTATTGCAAGACCATGGCCGCGACCTCTTCCCTCGTCATCCAGGCCGCTGAAAGGCGTCCACGTTCACTGCGGGAAGTGGCCCTGTGGGGTCGCGAACTCGGCGGCATGGACGGATTTCTGAGGGAGTTTCTGGACAGCTTCTATTTGGAGAGTGACGCCGGAGTGCGAGCCGAGATGCTATCTCATGAGCCGCCGCTAGGGGACGACCCGCGCGCTGACGCCTACCTGGCGGCGGCGGCTGAGCATCTCGCACTCCGCAACGACCTGACCGTTCCGGCTTGGTCGGGCGGCAAAAGCCGGTTCCTGAAGAAGCCGTTTTTCCCAGCCGGCCTGGAGTCGTTGAAGGCGACCCTGCTGGTCGAAAGTCCGCCAGCGTTCCGGCGCAGGATGATCTTCGTCGGCACCGATCCCCTCTATAGACCTCGTCGGGACTCGGCGGGAATTGGTTGATATACCCTGTTCACGATAGAACCCGAAAATCCTCTGGCCTGATCACGTGGAAATTGTCTGAGACGACGTTGCGGATGTCTCGCCAGTTCCGCGGCAGGGTGATCTTGAAGAAATCGTTTATATTTTTGATGAATTCGGTCTCGGTCGGGTAATGCTGGTTGTGGGTGACGTATCGGTGCATGACGCCCCATAGCTTTTCGATGGCGTTGAGGTTGGGCGCGTAAGGCGGCAGGAAGTGCAGCTCCATCCGGCAGTCGGTTCTGGCCAGCCAGGCCTTGACGAGCTTGGCATGGTGGTAACGGGCATTGTCCAGGAAGACATGGATCTTGCGCTTGCACGGATGGCGTGCGGACAATCGCTCCAACAGCCGTAGGGTGGTCTCGGCCGAGATACATTCGCCCTCGACGATCTGGCAGTCGAAGTCTTTCAGGCACAGAGCGCCGTGCAGGTTGATCCGCTTGCGTCCCGTGGTGCGCCTGACCGCGACCTTATCGCCCTTGCGCACCCAGCCATGGGCCGGGCGGCTCTGATATTCGGGGTGAACCGCGTCGGCGAAATAGACCACTTCGTCGGCGCCAAGCTGATTGAGAAGACGCTCATAGGAGGCAATGAAGGCCTCCTGCGCGGCGACATTGGCCTGCGCCGGCATGGCCTTGGGCTTGCGGTATTCGAACCCCAGGCGGGTCAGATATTTGATCAGGCCCGAGCGCGAGAACTCCACGCCGAAACGGGCGCGAATGAAGGCGTGGACCTCGCTGGAGGTCCGGAACAGCCGCCGGCCCATCTCCCCGACCAGGGCGACCTCCTGCTCGGGGCTCAGAGTGCGCTTGGCGCCCTTGAAGTCGAACGACGCCAGCGCCTCGACGCCCCCACCGACCCAACGTTCATGCCAGCCGCGCACGGTGTCGTCATCGATGTAGAGAACCTTGGCGACCGCCTCGCAGCTCAGCCCGTCGTCCAGCAACAGGATCGCGTTGGCCCGCCGCGCCAGACCATGCGAGGCGCTGGTCCGACGCACCGTC
>JANYFU010000276.1 GCA_025359665.1 Caulobacteraceae bacterium | reverse complement strand
TGGACCACCATCCTGGCCGCCAAGCGCGGCCTGCCCATCCCCACCCATGGCCCGACCACGATCCAGGAACGCGCTTGGTCGTCGCCGATCTGGTACGAACCGCCAGGGTCCCCCAAGACCGCGCGGATCGATGGCGACCGCATAGCTAAAGCCGCACGGTTGTACTGACCCTGATTTCCCGCGGCTCGCCTGCATGGATGGTGTGGCCCAGGTAACTGCCGTCGGCGCTATCCGGGTTGGCGGGTTGGCCGAGCAGGCGATAGTTCGAATAGTATTCCGCATCGTTATAGGCGACGCCGAGAAGGTTGAGGATTTCGAGCGCCATCGAAACGCGCCGTGAGAGATCCAGCCCCACGCGAAAGTTCAGCAACGTCACCGGCGCCGAGCGCTGGGAGCCGTCTTCCACCAAATCACGCGGCCCGAAATAGCGCAGGCGCAGGCTGGCGGTGAAACCTCCGGCGCGCGGGATGTCGTGGAGTATCACGGCGGCCGAGGCCGAACTGTTGATCGCCTCAGGGATGCGATCACCAACGGCAATATTATGGTCGGTGAAATAGGCGCGCGAAATCGCGACATCGGCGTCGATCGTCAGCCAGGACGCGGGGGCGTAGATGTTATTTAACTCGATACCGTAGCGCTGGCCGGGCCGGTCCGAATCATCGTCGGACCCGGTGTCTCCGGCAAAGAATAGTTCCGAATTGCTCCGCAGCCACCAGACTGCGAGCGTGCTGGTCAAGCCCGGAATCAACCTCACCCGAGCGCCAACCTCGGCGCCCTCGGAGCGAACCAAGGGCCTGGAGGCCATTGTTGGCCCGAGCCCGCCCGCATAGGAGGGGACGCGATCAAAGACGCCACGAGCGTCATTGCTGCGTTCACTGAGGCCGGCCTGAAGATAGAGATCCAGTTTGGGCGTCGGGGTGTAGACTAGACCGATCTTTGGTTCCGGACGGCCCACGGTAGTCTCCCCCGAATTAGCTGACGTATTGCTGTCCAGGGCGAAGTGGTCGACATCCAACCGCAGCCCAACCGTCGTCCTCAGCGTAGGACTCCAGATCACGGTGTTGGTCCACCAAAGTCCGACCGTGTTGATCAGGGTTTGGTCACGTCGCATGAGACCGAGGATCGCGCGCGTCCGGGTGTGGTCCAGTTCTGTATCGATGATGTCGTTGCGGGACTGCAGGCCAAACATATCGGTGGTGGACTGCCCCAGATAGTGGCCACTGATCGAGCTGGAAATGTTTTCCCCAACGACAGTGCGATCATCGTGCTGGCGGATCTGATCGCCGTTTTGCTGGTCGATGAAATAAGTGAAATCCGAGAACAGATTCAACCCATAGTGAAAGGCGTACAGCTCGACCCGGGTGCTGACGGGTCCATGGCTCCAATGCGCCTCACCGGCCAGGGTGTAGCGGTGCGTCTGGCCGCCAGCGGTCGCGTCGAGCGTGCCAAAACGGCCGCCGGGCAAGCCGGCGTCGATCGCGGCCTGGGGCAACTGGTCACTGCCGAACCATGTCGCCCGATGGAACTGGGCCGAGACCGAACCGCCTTGCGTGTCGTCACCCCAAGTGTATTTCGCCAGGGCGCGCAGCGGCCGATACCGGCCAGCCACGCGGAACGGGCCGTCATAATAGCCGCCATCCACACCGTAGAGCAGGATCCCGGGACCCAAGCCGGTCGACCCGGCAAACAGCACGCGCGCATAACTGTCTGTGCCGCCTTCGAGCGTCAAAAAAGGTTCCCGCAGGCGCGCCAGATAGGCAATGCTGGCGGAGCCGGCGGCGGCGAAGTCGCCGACATCGGCGTAGTAGGGTCCCTTGCGATAGGCGATTCCGGACACTAGCTCGGGGATCAGCCCGTTCAGGTCCATGTAGCCCTGACCGTGCGCGTGCGTGCCGAGATTGACCGGGACGCCCTCGACGAAACCGGCGAAATCAGTTCCGTGATCGAGATTGAAACCCCGCAGATAGTACTGATTGGCCTTGCCGCCGCCGGTGTGGGCGGTGACGATCAGGCCGGGCACGCCCTCTAGCAGTTCACCGGCGCGCAGCAAGGGGCGCTGGGACAACTCAACGCCGCCCACCACCCCCGCGCTTGCCGAGATCGCCGACCCGATGGCGTCGGTCTTCTTAGCCGTCACCACCACCTGGGCCGGCGGGTCGTCCACGGCGGCTAGCGGCGCGGCGCGCATTCCCGATGTCGTGAAAGCCACGCCGAACACCGCCGCCGCCGCGAATGACCACTTCAACCGCCATGGCCGTTCGACAACGCCGCCGTTCGGCGCAACCTCAATATTTAACGCGGAACGTCGCCCCGAAGGCGCGCGGATCGCCCAGCTGAGAGAACAGCGCGCCGGTGTTGCCGGTGCCAGCGCTGGTGAAGGTGAAGTATTTTTCGTCGGCGAGGTTCTTGACCCAGACATAGGCGCTCCAGGCCGATTTGGCGCTCCGCACGCCCAGGCGAGCGTTGACCAAACTCAACGCCGGCAACTTCGAATAAATCGAATCCGTGGCCGCCGAATAGAGCGACGAGCGGAAGGTGTAGTCGAAGCCGCCGAACGCCTCGACGGCGTCGGTGATCGGCCGGTGGTATTCGCCGCCCGCCGACACCGACCAGCGCGGCACGCCGGCCAGGTCCGCCCCACTGAGGTCGCAACGTGGCGAGGTGATTCTCTCGAGGCCGCAAACGCCGTTGACGAAGGAGTCGTAGATCGCGTCGTCGTAGGTCAGGGAGCTGTAAAGATTCAGATTTTCGCCCAGTCGCGCGGTGGCGTCGACCTCGACGCCCCGCGACCGCACCTTCGGCACGTTGGAGAGATATTGCTTGCCGATGACCGGATCGATCAGATTGGCCTGATAGTTTTGATCATTCTGCCAGAACAGATCGCCGTTCAGGGTGAGGGCGCCC
>JANYFU010000257.1 GCA_025359665.1 Caulobacteraceae bacterium | reverse complement strand
ATGGACGAAGTCGACCTGGTGCTGGGCAACGCCGAAAAGTCCGCCGCAGGCGCGCTTATGGATACAGGCCTGAGAGTGCGGGTTGGCGACATCATGTCGGTCAGCCGCACGTCCGGCCATCTGATCGCCGGCTTCGCCGATCGGGCCCGCGCCCATGTCGAAATCCAGAACGGCTGCGACCATCGCTGCACGTTCTGCATCATTCCGTATGGGCGGGGGAATTCCCGCTCGGCGCCGGCGGGGGCCGTTGTCGACCAGATCAGGGATCTGACCCGCGCCGGCTACAACGAGGTGGTGCTGACGGGCGTCGACCTGACCAGTTGGGGCGACGACCTGCCAGGCGCGCCCAGGCTCGGCGGCCTTGTCCGTCGGATTCTCAAAGGTGTGCCAGAGCTGCCCCGCCTGCGCCTGTCTTCGATAGACACCGCCGAAGTCGATGACGATTTGATGGCCTGTCTGGCCGGCGAAGCCCGGCTGATGCCGCATCTGCATCTCTCGCTGCAGGCCGGCGACGACATGATCCTCAAGCGGATGAAGCGCAGGCACAGCCGCACCGACGCCCTGGAGCTGATCGCCGCCGTACGCCGCGTGCGGCCGGACGTCGCCTTTGGCGCCGACCTGATCGCCGGCTTCCCCACCGAAACCGACGAGGCTTTCGACAACACCCTGTCGCTGGTGGCGTCGGCCGACCTCGCTTTCCTGCACGTATTTCCCTTCAGTCCCCGCCCCGGCACACCGGCCGCGCGGATGCCAAGGGTCGATCCGGGCGTGGTCAAGGCCCGCGCCACGCGCCTGCGGGCGGCCGGAGACGCCGCCTTCGCCCGACACCTGGACAAAACCATTGGACGGACTGTCAGCGCTCTGGTGGAGCGCCCAGGTCGGGCTCGGGCCGAGGACTTCACCGAGGTGGCGTTCGCGGGCGAGGCCACGCCTGGTACGGTGATCGTCGGCGTGATCACCGGCCATGATGGCGGACGCGCCCGCCTCGACGCCTGGACCACCGCATGACGGAGCGTCGCCAAGGCTGGTTGTCCCGGCTGACCGAGGGGTTATCTCGATCATCGCGGCAGATGACCCAGCAGATCACCCAGGCCCTGGTGGCCCGGCCGCTGGATCAGGCCCAGCTGGACGAACTGGAGGAAATGCTGATCGAGGCCGACCTCGGCCCTACGGCGGCGGCTCGGATCACCGAGGCGTTCGCAGTCCAACGGTTCGGCAAATCGTCGAACGAAGACGAAATCAAACAGGCCCTTGCCGAAGCTGTAGCGGCCGAACTCCTTCCCCGGCAGGGTGTGTTCGATCCCCTGGGCGGCCCCCGGCCGTATGTGGTGCTGTTCATCGGGGTCAACGGCTCGGGCAAGACCACCACCCTGGGCAAGATCGCTTCCGACCTGACCGGACGCGGCGCCCGGGTGCTGATCGCCGCCGGCGACACCTTTCGCGCGGCCGCGGTGGAACAACTGAAGGTCTGGGCCGAGCGGGCGGGGGCGGATTTCATGTCGCGCCCCAGCGGCGCCGACGCCGCCGGCCTGGCCTTCGACGCCCTGGAGCGGGCAAGGGCCGCGGCCTACGATGTGCTGCTGATCGACACCGCCGGGCGGCTTCAGAACAAGCAGGGACTGATGGATGAGCTTACCAAAATGATCCGCGTGCTCCACAAGATCGACCCGGACGCGCCCCATGAAGTCCTGCTGGTGCTTGACGCCACCGTCGGGCGCAACGCCCTGGCCCAGGAGAACATTTTCGGCAACGCCATCGGCGTCACCGGTATTGTCATGACCAAGCTCGACGGCACCGCCAGAGGTGGGGTGCTGGTGCCGGTGGCCCAGGCCTCGGATTCGCCGATCAAGCTGATCGGCGTCGGCGAAGGCGTCGAGGATCTGCAAGCGTTCGACGCCCGCGCGTTCTCGCGGTCGCTGGTTGGACTGGAGGGACCGTTCCATGGTTGAGCGCGCGCCCTCGGCGTCCTGGGTTCGACTGGCTGTGGACGGAGCGCCGGCCATCGCCTTTCTGGCGGTGCTGCTGATTACGCACGACTTCGCCTTGGCCACCTGGTTCGTGGTCGGTGGTTCGGTCCTGGCGCTGGCGGTCGGGCTGATCGTCGAGCGCCGGCTGGCGCCCCTGCCGGCCTTCAGCGGCGGCCTGGCCTTGGTGTTCGGCGGCGCCAGCCTGTTCCTGCACCGGGCCGACATCCTGCAGATGAAGATGACCATCGTCGATGGTATTCTGGGAGCCGTGCTGTTCGGCGGCCTGGTGCTGAAGAAGAACCCGCTCAAAGCCATTCTTGGCGGCGCTTTCGACCTGCCGGATTCGGCCTGGCGGGTTCTGGCGATCCGCTACGGTCTGTTCTGGTGGGCCTGCGCGATCGCCAATGAAGTCGTGCGCCGCACCCAGACCGCCGAAACCTGGGGCGTGTTTCGTATCGTGATCATGGTGGCGGCGGTGGTCTTCGCTCTCGCCCAGACCCCCTATCTGATGAAGTACAACCGTTCTGGATTGCCGGGCGACATTCCGGAACCGCCGGAGTCGGGTATCTGATCGCGCCGCGAGACCAGACGTCCACGGATGGTCTGTCGTGAAAGCGACTTGAATTTCGGCTAGGCTAATTTCCAGACTAGCCCGTCCGCGTCTAAGGGGATCGCGATGGCCAAAGGCAAAGGCAAGATCGTCCGGGATGGGCTGAATGGCTCGGCGACGCATCTGCTGCATCGTACGCTCCAGTTGGCGCTCGATTTTCACGCCGAGGCGGCGGGCGCCGCCAATCTCACCCAGCGACAATTCACCGTGCTTTCCGCCGCCGCCGCCGTTGACGGCCTGACCCAGAACGATCTGGTCAGGGCCACCGGCATCGATCGTTCGACCCTGGCCGACCTGGTGGCGCGCATGCTGGCCAAGGGGCTGCTCCAGCGCGAACGCTCGGCCACCGACGCCCGGGCCAATACGGTACGTCTGTCGGAGGCTGGCCGCGAAGCCATGGGCTCCGGCGCCGGAGCGGCGGCAGAGGCGGATGAGCGCCTGCTGGCCCTGCTGTCGCCGAAAAAGCGCGAGACCTTCCTCAAGACCCTGGCAAGTCTGGCCGCCGCCGCCGACGAGCCCGTCAAGGTGAAGGCCGGCAAGCCGCCGCCATCGCCGAAGGCCGAAAAACCCCCTGAGAACGCAAAACCATCTGAGAAAAAGAAGAAAAAGCTCAAGAAAGCCAAGGAGGCCAAGTCCCCGAAGCCACCCAAACCGGCGGTCGACGCCGCGACTTAGAGCCTCGCTTAGTCAAACCCACTCATCTTGCACCATACGTCGATCGGATCGCGGCGTGTGCGCCAGCCGTTGATCGGCGCAGTCTCGTCGCGGTAGCCAAGCGCCATGCCGCTGAACAGCATGTGATCGTCGGGCAGGTCGATGAATTGCGCCACCGTCTTTGGATAGCGCGCCCAGTATTCCTGGGCGCAGGTGTCCAGGCCCCGCTCTACGGCCAGCAGCATGACCGTCTGCATGAACATGCCCATATCAGCCCACTGCGGATAGCCAACCTTGCGATCGAGGCAGAAGAACAGGCCCACGGGCGCGCCGAAGAACTCGGTGTTCTTGGCCAGTTGCCGGAAACGTCCGGGGCGATCGTCGCGGCCGATGCCGATCGATGCATACAGATCTTCGCCGCAGACATAACGCCGGGTGCGCAGCGGGTCCCAGAGATTGGCCGGATAGACCTCATATTCCGGCTCTTCCATCGGCGTGGCGGCGACCAGGGCCTTGAACCGCGCCAGGGGCTCACCGGCGATGGCGTAGACGCGCCAGGGCTGCAAATTGCCCCCCGACGGCGCCGCCTTGGCGGCGTCCAAAATCGCCTTCACCACATCGCCCGGCACCGGATCAGGCTTGAACGCCCGCACCGACATTCGCCGCGCCACCGCCTCGCTGACATCCATGATCCCGTGTTCCCTTGATCTTGTTTGATGCCGCTTGACGCGAAGCCGCCGCCCAACGCAACCCTTATCTCGCACCGGCTCGCGGATGGCGCGGGGGAGCGGGGGCGCCATGGCGCGAGCACGCGGATCGAGATCGGGTGGCGGCCTGCTGGCAGGGCTGCGAAGCCTGCTGGTGGCGCTGGTCATGCTGGCGATCGCCGGACCGCCCATCCTGGTGGTGGTCTATCGCTTTGTCCCGCCGCCGATCACCATCCTGATGATCGAACGCCTGATCCAGGGCAAAGGCCTCAACTACCGCTGGGCGCCGATCTCGCGCATCTCGCCCGCCATGGTCCGGGCGGTGGTCGCCTCGGAGGATTCCGGTTTCTGCGCGCATCACGGCTTCGACTTCAACGCCATGGAGAAGGCGATGGAGCACAACGAAGCTCGGCCGGGCCAGATCCGCGGCGGCTCGACCATCAGCCAGCAGACCGCCAAGAATGTTTTTCTGTGGCCCGGGCGATCCTGGGCGCGAAAGGGCGCGGAGGCTTGGTTCACCGTGCTGATCGAGACCATCTGGGGCAAGCGGCGGATCATGGAGGTCTATCTCAACGTCGTTGAGATAGGTCCCGGCATCTATGGGGTGGAGGCGGCGTCGCGGCACTATTTTCACAGCTCGGCCCGGTCCCTGACCGTGGCGCAAGCCGGACGGCTGGCCGCGGTGCTGCCAAGCCCGCTCAAGTGGAAAGCCGCCAGCCCCGGACCCTATGTCCGCCGCCGTACCGGCAGCATAGAAGCCCGCTCGGGCGTGGTGGCGAGGGAAGGCTTGGCCGCTTGCGTGCTCTAGCTTAGACCGATCTCCGCCAGTCGCCGCTGCAGGAAATCATGCGCGGTGATCGGTTCGGGATAACGGTCTGGCCGTTCCGCCGTCACGCACCCAATCAGGGTCTCGATCCGGAAATCCGGGCGGAAATGCAGGAAGAATGGCGTCGAATAGCGCGCCACGCCCCGGCGCTCAGGGGCCGGATTGACCACCCGGTGGCTGGTCGAGGGCAGCACGTCGTTGGTCAGGCGCGCCAGCATGTCGCCGATATTGACCACCACGGCGCCGGGTGGCGGGTTGATCGGCAACCAGGTTCCGTCACGGTCCAGAACCTCAAGCCC
The DNA here is from genome assembly GCA_025359665.1 of Caulobacteraceae bacterium. GTDB lineage: Bacteria > Pseudomonadota > Alphaproteobacteria > Caulobacterales > Caulobacteraceae > Acaudatibacter. The sequence continues at coordinate 478 of JANYFU010000257.1, read as the reverse complement.
GGCCTCCTCGGCGCCCAACAAAAGGGTGATGGCGTTGATGTCCTCATGCGCCCCGGCGCGGATGTGCGGCCCGTCGAAGTCGGAGGGCGGATAGTGCAACAGGCGCAGGACGCTATTGCCATCGGCGATCGGTCCGTCGAAGAAATCCGGCGAAAGCGCCAGATGAAGGGCGATCGCCGCCAGAATCCGCGCGCCTAGACCATCCAGCGCGCCAAACAACCACAGAGCATTGTCGCGAAAGCTCGCCGGCGTTTCGGGCCAGACGTTTTCCGGCATGTAGCGGCGGAGCGGGTGGCCGGATGGCAGCTCCCGTCCAACGTGCCAGAATTCCTTGAGATCGGAATGGGCCGCGCCCTTGGCCGTCTCGACGCCGAACGCCGTATAGCCGCGCTGGCCCTTGCCGCCTTCGACGAAGCTCCGGCGCTTGACCGCCTCGGGTTGGGCGAAGGCCGTCTTCATGTCCGCCGCAAGCGCGTCG
>JANYFU010000225.1 GCA_025359665.1 Caulobacteraceae bacterium | reverse complement strand
GGCGCGTTCCAGACTGTCTTCGGCGGCCTTGCCCGTCACATCTTTCGGGGTGAGATCGACGACCATCAGGTGGCTGTCCGTCCCGCCCGCCACGACTTTCATTCCCGCCTTGGCCACCGCATCGGCCAGCGCCCTGGCGTTTTCGATCACATTGGCGGCATAGATCTTGAACTCCGGTCGGAGGGCCTCGGCGAACGCCACGGCCTTGGCGGCGATAACATGCATCAACGGACCACCCTGAAGGCCTGGAAACACCGCCGCGTCGATCTTCCTGCCGAGCTTCTTGTCGTTCGAGAGGATCATGCCGCCGCGAGGGCCACGCAGAGTCTTGTGGGTGGTGGTGGTGACCACATGGGCGTGGGGCAAGGGGCTTGGAAACACGCCCGCCGCCACCAGGCCGGCGAAATGGGCCATGTCCACCATCAGATAGGCGCCGACCTCGTCGGCGACCTGGCGAAAGCGCGCGAAATCGATCGTGCGGCTGTAGGCCGACCCGCCGGCGATGATCAGTTTCGGTCGGCATTCGCGGGCGATCTCCGCCATGCCGTCGTAGTCGATGATCTGATCCTGAGTGCGGACGGTGTAGGCGACCGGGTGGAACCATTTGCCCGATTGGTTGACCGACTTGCCGTGTGTCAGGTGACCACCCGCGTTCAAGTCCATGCCCATGAAAGTGTCGCCTGGCTTCATCAACGCCATGAACACGGCCTGATTGGCCTGAGATCCCGAATGCGGCTGCACATTGGCCCACGCAGCGTCGAACAGGGCCTTGGCTCGTTCGATCGCCAGGGTCTCGACCTCGTCTACATATTCACAGCCTCCGTAGTAGCGTTTGCCTGGGTAGCCCTCGGCATATTTGTTGGTCAGGATTGACCCCTGCGCCTCAAGCACCGCGCGGGAGACGATGTTCTCGGAGGCGATCAGTTCGATCTGATCCTGCTGACGGCGCAATTCCCGGCCTGTCGCCATGGCGATCGCGGGGTCCGACACGGCTAGACTGTCGGAAAAGAAATCTTCCGCGCCGTCGGTCGACGCTTCTGCTGGCAAGCTCAACGCTGGAATCCTCGACTGATGACGGGCATGGAGGCCTACATAGACCCCATCACGCTTCGATCAACCTCGCCGCCGGTCCGAACGAAGATTGGTCCGCCAGATTCAGGCCGCGTAGCCACCCAGGCGCTGGATATTGCAACGCGCCCATAGCGCTTCCAACGCGTTCACCAGGTCGCTCATCATGCCGTCGGTGTGGAACGGTGTTGGCGTAAACCGCAGGCGCTCGGTCCCACGGGGAACGGTCGGATAGTTGATCGGCTGCACATAGACGCCATGGTCGCTCAGCAGCATGTCGGAGATCATCTTGCAGTGCACCGGGTCGCCGACCAGAACCGGGACGATGTGGCTGACCGAAGGCATGACCGGCAGGCCCGCCGCCAGCATGCGGCGCTTCAGCGCGGCCGCGCGCTCCTGATGGCGGACGCGCACTTCATCGTGTTCCTTCAGCCAGCGGATGCTGGCCAGGGCCCCGGCGGTCAGGGCCGGCGGCAAGGAGGTCGTGAAGATGAATCCGTTGGCATAGGAGCGGATCGCGTCCACCAGATCGGAGTCGGCGGTGATGTAGCCGCCCATCACGCCGAAGGCCTTCCCGAGCGTGCCCTCGATGATGTCGATCTGATCGGCCACCCCGTCGCGCTCGGATACGCCTCCGCCACGCTGTCCATACAGGCCCACCGCGTGAACCTCATCGAGATAGGTCAGTGCGCCATAGCGCTTGGCCAGGACCGCGGTTCCGCCGATATCGGAGATATCACCGTCCATGGAATAGACACTTTCGAACGCCACCAGCTTGGGCGCGCCGACCGGTGCATCGGCCAAGAGGGATTCGAGGTGGGCGAGATCGTTGTGGCGGAATATCTTGCGCGGCCCGCCGCCATTGCGGATCCCCGCGATCATCGACGCGTGATTGAGTTCGTCGGAAAAAATGATCAGGCCGGGCAGGATCTTTTGCAGAGTCGCCAGCGTCGCGTCGTTGGAAACGTAGCCCGATGTGAACAGCAGGGCCGCCTCCTTGCCATGAAGGTCGGCGAGCTCTTTCTCCAACTCCACATGGTAGCAGGTGGTGCCCGAGATATTGCGCGTTCCGCCGGAACCGGCCCCGGCTTCGTCGATAGCGCGGTGCATGGCCTCAAGGATCACCGGGTTCTGGCCCTGGCCGAGGTAGTCGTTGGAACACCAGACCACCACATCTCGTGGCGGCCCGTCGGTGGGCGTCCAGGTGGCGATCGGAAAATCGCCCCGGTGCCTTTTCAGGTCCGCGAACACGCGGTACCGGCCCTCTCCATGCACTTGCTGGACGGCGTCCCGGATAGCTGCCTTGTAGTCCATCACCTCAAACGCGCTCCAAATAGCCGGCGCGACGGCGCGAACGTCTAAAGGTCCGCCAACCGCCCCCGCATCAGTTGCAATACGGCCGAAAAGTCCTTCTGGCCATACCCCTGCGCCTCGAACAGAGCATAGAGCGCCTGGGCCTGCGCGCCCATGGGTGTCGCCGCTCCGGCCTTGGCCGCCGCTTCCTGCGCCAGTTTCAGGTCCTTGGACATGAGCGAGGTCAAAAAACCACCCTCGTAGCCACGATTGGATGGGGCCGAAGGGACCGGACCCGGCCAGGGACTGTAGCTGGTCAGGGACCAGCACTGACCCGAGGATTTCGAGGCGATGTCAAAGAAGCGCAAAGGATCGAGGCCGAGCTTCTCGGCCAGGGCGAACGCTTCGCACACGCCGAGCATCGAAATGCCCAGCAGCATGTTGTTGCAGATCTTCGCAGCCTGACCGGCGCCAGCCTCGCCAGCATGGATCACGGCGCGGGCCATGGGGGTCAGAATACCCTCCACCGAGTCGAAATCCGCCGCCTCGCAACCGACCATGAACGCCAGGGTTCCGGCCTCGGCCGCCATGATACCGCCGGACACCGGCGCATCGGCGGCTCTGAAACCGGCTGCGACAGCCGCTGCCGAAACCGCTCGGGCGCTATCGACATCGATAGTGGAGCAATCGATCAGCAGCGCGCCGGCCTTCGCGTTGGGAATCAGCGACTGTGTCCAGACCTGACTGACATGACCACCGGCGGGCAACATGGTGATCACGGTGTCGGCCGCCGCCGCGGCTTCGCCTGCCGAGGCCGCGATACGGCAACCGGCGGCTTGCGCCCGCGCCAATGCGGTAGCCGACAGATCGAAGGCAAGAACTTCATGACCGGCCTTGGCCAGATTGGCGGCCATTCCCGCCCCCATGTTGCCAAGCCCGATAAAAGCGATTGTCGTCATTGAGAACTCGTCCTTAAGATTAACCTGAGCCTAGCGATCTTGCGTCGAAAAGTCAGGCGATCAACGATCGGGTGTGTATTTTGCGCCGCGCCGGCGCCATTTATCCCTTGGCCGCCAGACGACCTGGAGAGAGCATGGACCACCAGACCGCACCCGAACCGCCGATCAAGGCCCTGGTGGTTCCGGTTACGCCCCTGAGCCAGAACTGCACAATTGTCTGGTGTACGAAGACCAAGCGCGCCGCGATCATCGACCCTGGCGGAGACATTCAGCGACTTGTCGGGGTTCTGGAGCAGAAGGGTCTTACCCTGGAAAAGATCTGGATCACCCATGGCCACCTCGATCACGCTGGCGGCGCCTCGGCGCTGAAGGCGCTTACCGGCGTCATCATCGAAGGACCCCATCCCGACGACCAGTTCTGGATCGACGACATCGACCAGAGCGGCGCGCGCTGGGGCATGAAAGAGGCCAGAAGCTTTGTCCCAGACCGATGGTTGATGGACGGTGATCGGGTCCGATTGGGCGAGACCGAGTTCGAGGTTTATCACTGCCCGGGCCATACTCCAGGGCACGTGATCTTCTTTCACCGCGAAGCGCGTTTCGCCCAGGTGGGTGACGTTCTGTTCGCCGGATCAGTCGGACGAACCGACTTTCCAAAAGGGAGTTATTCTGACCTGATCGCCTCGATAACCGGCAAGCTCTGGCCGCTTGGAGACGACGTCACTTTCGTTCCTGGGCACGAACGGCTGTCTACCTTCGGGGCTGAACGCCGCGCCAATCCGTTTGTGTCGGATGAAGCGCTGGCGGCGATTTGAGATCTTGGCCTGGGCCGTCTGTTGCGGGACTGATATAGAGTTGAAATTCGCGCGTCCGCGCGCGGTCTTAATTTGACCTCCATGAATAGCGCCGCGGCAATCGAAATGGACGACGATCACCCCCAAGACTATATCCTGGTCGTGGACGATGACCCTGGAATCCGCGATGTGATCTCGGAATTTCTGACCCGTCATGGGTTCGGCGTCGACACGGCGGCTGATGGACGGGAAATGGAACGGGCGATGGCGCGAAAGCGGCCCGACCTGGTCGTTCTCGACCTGATGCTGCCTGGCGAGGATGGTCTGGCGATCTGCCGTCGACTGTCCCGGCCGGACGGCCCGGCAGTGATCATGTTGAGCGCCATGGGCGAGGAGACCGACCGCATCGTTGGCCTGGAGCTCGGCGCGGACGATTATTTGGCCAAGCCCTGTAATCCGCGTGAGTTGCTTGCCCGCGTCCGCGCGGTTCTGCGGCGGCGACGCGAGCCCCGGTCGGTCGAAGAATCTCTTGGGGCGGCGTGTGAGTTCGTTGGCTGGCGGCTCGACCTGGTCCGACATGAACTGCGTTCGCCGCAAGGCGTCGTGGTGAATCTGTCCAGCGGTGAATTTTCGCTTTTGAGAGCCTTCGTCGAGCGTCCGCAGCGCGTCCTGACCCGCGACCAGTTGCTTGAGTATGCGCGCGGCCCGCAATCGGACGCCTTCGACCGGGCCATCGACGTGCAGATCAGCCGGCTTAGGCGAAAATTGGAGGATAGTGGCGGGTCCGTCGAGCTGATCCGCACGGTCAGAAGCGAAGGTTATATCTTCACGGTGAAAGTCACCCACAGCCAATGAAGCGACGCTTCGCGCTGCCGCTGTTCGTCCAGACCCTTGGTCTGGTCATCGCGACCCTTATCGTCGCGCAGACAGCGGCGGTAATTGTGATTTTCAGCCTGCCGCCTCCTGTGCCGAACGTTTACACGGTTGGGGACGTGGCCCAGACGGTGCGCTTCGGCGCGTCGGATCCCCATAGCCCCAAGGAACCGCCGCTCACCACCAGGCGAGACGCTGATCCGCCCGCCTACGAAACGTTGGGGCGGCATAGGCTGATGTTCCGTGACGCCGTGGCCAAGGCCGTCGGGGTCAGCCCGGAGGATGTGATCGTCGATCAGCACGGGCCGCGGATTGTCGCTTTCGGCGGTCGGCGGGGCTCGCCTCGCCCTCCCGGCGAAACCACCAGTCCAGAACCGCTCTTGTTTGGACAATTCAAAGTCGCGATTCGTCAAAAGGACGGACGTTGGGTCACCGTCGAGCCCCGAGCTCCCCTTGGTATCGATCCCTGGCAGGAGCGCCTGCTGCTGGTGACGGCTCTGGCCGCCCTTGCCGTTTCGCCCCTGGCCTGGGCTTTTTCCCGCCGACTTGCCGCTCCGATCAGCGCCCTAGCGGCCGGCGCCGAGCGCCTAGGCCGGGATCCAGGCGCGACCCCGCTGGATATCACTGGATCCGCGGAGGTGGCGTCGGCTGTAGGCGCCTTCAATCAGATGCAGCAGCGGCTCAGATTATATGTGGATGACCGGACGAGCATGATTGGCGCCATCGCCCACGATCTGCGCACGCCCCTAACCCGCCTCCGGTTCAGAATCGAGGCCGTGCCGGAACCGCTTCGCTCCAAGCTGGAAGCCGACATCGATCAGATGGAGGCGATGGTCGCTTCGACACTGAGCTTCGTCCACGACGCCGCGACGACGCGGGATCGCCGCAAGCTTGAACTGGCCTCGCTGGTCGAGACCGTGATGGACGACGCAGCCTTGACCGGCGCGCATGCCGCCGTCGAGCGAGCTGATCGCGTGATCGTGGATGGAGACCCCGTCGCCCTAAAACGGCTGGTCGCGAACCTTGTGGACAACGCCCTGAAATATGGTGTCTCGGCTCGCGCGAGGGTGTTCAGTGAGCAAGATATGGCTGTCATCGAAATCGACGATGACGGCCCGGGAATGCCGGATTCGGAGACCGAACGAGTGTTCGAACCCTTTCATCGTCTTGAAACCTCGCGAAGCCGGCAAACGGGAGGAATTGGTCTTGGCCTCGCCGTTGTCAGGGCCGTCGCGCGCAGTCATGGCGGCGATGTCGTACTGCTCAACCGTGGCCAGGGCGGCCTCAACGCCCGCGTGACCTTGCCATTGGCCATGTCAGCGGGGGGAGGCTCGCCCGCCGCCGCTGAGATCGAGGTGCCTCGGGCTCAGCATCCCGTTTCGTCGCCCGTTACGGGATAAGCAGCACCCGGCCCACCGCCTGACGGCTCTTGATATAGGCGTGGGCTTCCGCGGCTTGCGACAATGGGAATGTCCGGTCGATCACCACCTGGAACTCGCCGCGCGCGGCCTCGTCGATCAGGCGCTGGATATTGTCGTGAGCCCGGTCGGTGGCGATCTCGGCGCCCAGGAATACGCCCGAGAGCGACCGGTTGCCCCCCATCAGCGATGAGACATCGACCTGCATAGGTTCGCGCCCCGCCGCGCCGACCATCGACACACGGCCACGATAGGCCAGGGACAGGATCGAGCCCTGCAAGGTCGATCCGCCGACGGAGTCCACGACCAGATTGACTCCCTTGTTATTGGTGAGGCGCATAACGCTCTGCACGACGTCGCTGGTCTTGTAGTTGATGCCGTGGTCCATGCCGTACGGCTTCAATCGCTCCAGCCTCTCGTCGCTGGAGGCGGTGGCGAGCACAGTGGCGCCGGCTCGCTTGGCCAGCTGGATCGCCGCCAGGCCAACGCCGCTGGCACCGGCCTGCACCAGAACCGTCTCACCCGCCTTCAACCGGCCGAATTCGAATAGGCAGTCGTCCGCGGTCCCGAACGCCACCGGAATCACCGACGCAAGCTTCGAGTCAAAGCCGTCGGGGATCGGCCAGGCGGCGCGGGCCGCAACCGCCCGCAGTTCGGCATGGGAGCCGTCCGCGCCGGTTGTCGCCACCCGCTGGCCGACCTTCAATGTCGTGACCTCGGCGCCGACCTCGATGATCTCTCCCGCGGCCTGATACCCCACAATGTGCGGACGGGTGGCCAGAGCCCCGCGCCACCGGTTCAAGGTGTCGCCGCCCTCGATGCTGACGGCCTCGACCTTTATGATGACGCCCCTCGGGTGACACTTGGGGTCCGCCACGTCCTCATATTTCAGGACGCTGGGTTCACCGTTCTCGTAGTAGACCGCCGCTTTCATGACTGTATGTATCCTCGCCCGCCGTCTGCTACGGCTTGACCCCTGTTCTAGCCGCGACGGCCAGTGAAATGAAAGGCGTCAAAGACCATGGACTTGGCCAAGCCCCGTATCGACATTGGTCTCGCGACCAACAACCTTGAGCCGATGCTATCGTTCTGGCGTGACGAGGCCGGGGTTGTGTTCGACCATCTCTTGCCGATCCGCCGGGGCCAGGACCAATATCGGCACGACGCCAACGGCTCGGTGGTGAAGATCAATCACCGGGCGGACACTCTCCCCGACAACCCACCCAGCGGCTACCGCGAACTGATTATCGCGCGAGCGGGACCTCTAACGCCGCGCATGCTCGTGGACCCGGATGGAAACCGGGTTGTTCTGGTTCCGACCGGCGAGGACGGGATCGAGCAGATCGCGGTGCGTCTGGCCGTGCGAGATTTGGCGGCGCACCGCGCGTTCTATCGCGACGCCCTTGGTCTGGTGGAAGAGCCACGCACCGGGGGCGGCGCGGCGTTTCGAGCTGGCGAGAGCCTGATTTTCATCGATCAATCGAGCGACGCCGATGGAGACGTCCAAATGGCTGGCCGGGGATGGCGCTACATCACCTTCCAGGTGTTCAAGGTCGACGAGGAGCATGCCCGGGTTTTGGCGGCGGGCGGGCGGGAAGCCATGGCGCCTGTCACTCTAGGAACAACGGCACGCATATCCATGGTGCGCGACCCCGACGGCAATTGGATCGAGCTGTCGCAGCGGGCGTCGATCGTCGGTTCGCTGGACTGAGCGCCGTCCGCATTCTCAGGAGTGCGCAGTGTCTACCGGCCCTGTCTCGATCGCGTGGGTTTGGAACGTCAGGCCGAGAATCAAGCACACCGCCATGATCGTACCGGCGAGCAGCATCGGCAGCCCCGGGACCCCGATGGCCGGATGCCGCACCGCCCAGGCGAATGAAAGGCCAAATAGGCTGGGTCCAATCACCGAAGCGAGTCCGGCCATACTCTGATTGGCTCCCTGAAGCTGTCCCTGTTCATCGGCGCCGACCTTTTGCGTCATCAATCCCTGGAGTCCGGGGATCATCAATCCGGCAAGGCAGCTGATCGGCATCCCCAGCCAATAGGCGAGACCCGTGGGGGCGATGCCATACCAGGCCATTGAAACGGTCGCCGCCACGGCGCCGATCAGCATGGCCCCGCGCTCGCCAAAGTGACGGATGACCGGTCCGACTACGAAGCTCTGAACCGCGACGCCCATCAGGCTGCCGCCCATCATGGTCAGACCCACAACGCCCGGGGTCCATCCGTAGCGGTAACCGGTGTAGAGCACGAACACGCTGGGCCAGACCATCTGAGCCAGCTGATTGAGGAAATACACGCCCGCGAGCCCCGGCAGGCCGGACCGTGATCGCAGCAGCCGCAGGGAACCGACGGGGTTGGCCTTTGCCAGGCTGAACCGGGCCGCGCGCCGATCCGGCGGCAATGATTCGGGCAGGATCAGGAAACCATATAGGGCGTTTGCCAGAGTCAGGGCCGCGGCGGCCATGAACGGCAGGCGCAGATTCACCTGCCCCAGCAGACCGCCCAACGCCGGGCCGGCCAAAAAGCCGACATTGAACGCCGCGCCCATCCATCCGAAAGCGCGCGCGCGGTCTTCAGGCGCTGTAACGTCAGCCACGTAGGCGTTGGCGGTGGAAAACACGCCGGAGGTGGCGCCGCTGATCAGCCGGCCGACAAACAGCCAGGCGAGGCTGGGCGCGAAAGCCATGAACAGAAAGTCGAGGCCCAGGCCGCCCAGCGACACCAGCAGCACCGGCCGTCGGCCCCATAAGTCCGCAAGCATGCCCAGGACCGGGCCGGCGAGAAAACTCATCACGCCACCACAGGTCGCGAACACCACGTTCCACTCCACCGCCGCGGCCGTGTCGCCGCCGGTGAACTGCTTGAGCAGGTTGGGCAGGATCGGCACCATGATGCCGATCGACATGGCGCTGGTTACCGCGCTGACGAAGATGAAGGCAAAGGCCGGCGATCTCGCGGCCCTTGCCGAACTTCCCCGCGGAACCTCCATCGGGTTGGCCATTGCCCATCCCCCACAAAACCCGAACCCCGAGACGCGAAGGCCGAGGCTCGAATCAGATTTGATCTATCGGATAAATTTGGCGGTGACGCAGGGATTCGAACCCTGGATACCCTTTCGGGTATGACGATTTAGCAAACCGTTGCCTTCAGCCACTCGGCCACGTCACCAGAGGCCTTCTCTTAGCGAAGCCGCCGCGCCGGAGCAATGCAGCTAACCATGGCGGCCAGTCAACCATTCCTGGGCCAGGCGTCGGGCGTCGATGACGTCGGCCAGGTCCATCTCCTCACCCAGCTCCCGGCGGTAGACCTTGGCCTCGATGGAGCCCTGGCGGGCGGCGAGATCAAACAAGGCGTGGGCCGCCACGCAGTCAAACGCCGCGCCGCCAGCCTCGGTGGTCAGGTTCAAGCCCATACGAAAAAGAGCATCCGCTGTCGGATGCGAATCCCGCGTCGGCAACCGCGCGAGCAATGTGGCGCAGCCCATCGCCAAGTTCCCTTCCCGGTTCGACACCAATGGACCCCACTCCATCGATATTCGACCAAGTCAAATCATAGGCTAGATTTCGCCCAATTACGACCCAAATTTAACGAACGGCGCCCATAAAATCCGCTCGCTACTCAACCCCTAGCTTGGCCCGCAAAATAGCATTGACGGTGGCGGGATTGGCCTTGCCACCGGTGGCCTTCATCGCCTGGCCGACGAACCAACCCACCGCTTGCGGCTTTGCCTTGACGGCGTCCGCCTGGCCTGGATTGGCCTCGATCAAACCAGCGATCAGCGTTTCAAGCGCGCCGGTGTCGCTGACCTGCGTCAGGCCCCGGGCCTCGACGATCTCGGCGGGGGTCCCCTCCCCGGCCCACATGTGTTCGAACACTTCTTTGGCGATCTTCGAGGAGATCACCTCGTCCTCCAGCAACTTCACCAGGCCTGCGACGTCGTCGGACGGGATGGGGCTCTGTTCGATATCCAGGCCGTCCTTGGCCAGCCGCGCCAGCAACTCGTTAGTCACCCAGTTGGCCACCAGCTTGGCGTCCCGGCCCTTGGCGGCGCGCTCGAAATAGTCGGCCCGGGACTGCTCGATCACCAGCACGCCCGCATCGTAGGTCGACAGGCCGTAGTCGCGCACCAGCCGCGCGCGCTTGGCATCGGGCAGTTCAGGCAGGCTATCCTCGATCGCCTTGATCCACGCAGGGTCGAGCACCAGCGGCAGCAGGTCGGGGTCGGGGAAATAGCGATAGTCCTGCGCCTCTTCCTTGGAGCGCATCGAGCGGGTCTCGCCCTTGCCGGGGTCGAACAGCCGGGTCTCCTGCCGGATCGAGCCACCGTCCTCGATGATCGCGATCTGGCGGCGGGCCTCATATTCGATCGCCTGCTGGATATAGCGATACGAATTGACGTTCTTGATCTCGCACCGGGTGCCCAGGGGATCGCCCGGTCGACGCACCGAGACATTGACGTCGGCGCGCAGATTGCCCTTCTCCATGTCGCCGTCGCAGGTGCCCAGATAGCGCAGGATGCCGCGGATCTTCTTCACATAGGCCGCCGCCTCCTCGGCCGAGCGCATGTCGGGAAACGAGACGATCTCCATCAGCGCCGTGCCCGCGCGGTTGAGGTCGACCATGGTGGCGTTGGGGTCGAGATCGTGGATCGACTTGCCGGCGTCCTGTTCCAGGTGCAGCCGCTCGATGCGGACCTTGAAAACCGAGCCATCGTCGCGTTCGACCTCGATCTCGCCCTCGCCGACGATCGGGTCCTTGTACTGGCTGATCTGATAGCCTTGCGGCAGGTCCGGATAGAAGTAGTTCTTACGGTCGAAACGCGACCACGTGTTGATCTTGGCCTTCAGCCCGAGACCGGTGATCACCGCCTGCTCGACACAGCGGCGATTGATAACCGGCAGCATGCCGGGCATGGCGGCGTCGACGAAACTGACCTGTTCGTTTGGCCCCGCACCGAAGCCGACCGCCGCGCCGGAAAACAGCTTGGCCTTCGAGGCCACCTGGGCGTGCACCTCGAGGCCCAGCACGATTTCCCACAGGCCGGTCGAGCCCTGGATCAGATTGGATTTGGTTTCGCTCATCGCTGTCTCCTACACCTGACCGTGGCCCCTGGACAAATCACCCGTTTTCATCGTCAGTGCCGCTTCTCGACCACTCCCCCAGAGGAAACCCCATGAGAAGACTGATCGCTGGCCTCGCCGGCCTCACCCTCGCCGCCGCCGCGATGACGGCAACGGCCCAGACAGCCGCGGCCCCAGCCGCGATCCCCGCCGCGCCGGGCGCGCTTTCGGTCGAAAACACCTCGATCGGCGATCTGCTGGCCGACGCGGGCGGCAAGGCCGTCGTCGAAAAGGACATGCCCGCGCTGATCGCCTATCCCGGCCTCGACCAGATCAAGGGCATGACCCTGCGCGCCATTTCGGTCTATCCGGAAGCCCAGCTGGACGACACCAAGCTGATGGCGATCCAGAAAGATCTGGACGCCGCCAAAAAGTAAGCCCGACACAGTGACCACGCCATTCTCCCGTCAGGCCGGGGGAATGGCGAAGTCTCCGGAAAACTTGCCCTTGGCGTCGGACCAGGGTTTTTCCAGCGCCTTCGCGGCGTCGCCGGCCAGTCCCCGGCGCGACAGGGCCAGCCCCCGCAATCGAACCTGCCAGCCGCCGATAAAGGCGTGTTTCCAGGCGAATCCGACCTGATAGAGCGACACGTCGGCGTGAGTGTCGCCATCTTCGACATAGACCGTCTCGATCACCACCGGGACCCGCGCCTCGCCCGAGGATTTGGCGTGCGCGGCCTCCAGCGCATGCTTCACCCCATCGGCCAGCCAATCGGCCTCGATCCTCGGACGTTCGGCGGTCATCTCGATCGGCTCGGACCGAACGTCGGCGGGAAACCTGTAGCGCTGGGACTGGATGGCCTGGCTGGATTTCAGGGGCCTGAGGTTGATCACGCGGCCGCCGCTATCGGCCTCGCCGGTGGCGACAAAGGCGGTGGCGGCCTGGGATTGAGCCTGCTGCAACTTCACCGCCTCAACATGCTCGCGATGGCTTTCCCAATAGTTGAGTCCGGCGATGGCCAGGGCCAACACCCCGACCACCTCGCCGACGGTCAGCCAGAGACCCTGCCCGCGTTTGCGCTCCATTGCAGGCCTACCACCACCGCGCGGGTTTCGACGCGAACGCCGACGCCTTCTCCATCGCGCCGGCCAGGGTGAACAGCGTGCCTTCATCGAGAGGCCGGCCGATCAGCTGCAGGCCCAGCGGCAACCCCTTGGCGTCAAGGCCGCCCGGCACGCTGATGGCGGGCAGGCCGGCCAGGTTCACCGTCACGGTGAAGATGTCGTTCAGATACATCGCCACCGGATCGGCCGTGTTGTCTCCCAGGCCGAAAGCCGCCGAGGGCGCCGTGGGCGTCAACAACGCGTCGACGTGCTGGAAAGCGGTCTCGAAGTCGTCGGCGATCCGCCGCCGGACCTTCTGGGCCTTGAGATAATAGGCGTCGTAATAGCCCGCCGACAGCACATAGGCGCCGATCAGGATCCGGCGCTTGACCTCCTCGCCAAACCCCGCCGCCCGGGTCTCCTCATAGACCTCGTTGAGGGAGGCCCCATCGACGCGCAGCCCATAGCGCATGCCATCATAGCGAGCGAGGTTGGAAGACGCCTCGGCAGGCGCGATGATGTAGTAGGCCGGCAGGGCGTAGCGGGTGTGAGGCAGCGAGACATCGACGATCTCGCAGCCCGCATCCTTCAACCAGGCGACGCCGCGAGCCCACAGCGCGTCGATCTCGGCCGGCATGTCATCGACGCGGTATTCCTTTGGCACGCCGATCCGCAGCCCTTTCGGGGACCGGCCGACGAAACTGGGGAAATCCGGAACCTCGACCGGCAGGCTTGTGGAATCCTTCGGGTCATGGCCGCTCATCGAGCGCATCAGGATGGCCACGTCCTCGACCGTGCGGGCGATCGGGCCGGCCTGATCGAGCGACGACGCGAACGCCACCACGCCCCAGCGCGAGCATCGGCCGTAGGTCGGTTTCATGCCCACCGTACCGGTCAGCGAGGCGGGCTGGCGGATCGAGCCGCCGGTGTCGGTAGCCGTGGCCCCGAGCACCAGATCGGCGGCCACGGCGGCGGCCGACCCACCGGACGACCCACCCGGGGTCAGGTCCCGGTTTGAACCCTCGGAGCGCCATGGATTGACCACCGGCCCGAAGGCGCTGGTCTCATTGGACGAGCCCATGGCGAATTCGTCCATGTTGAGCTTGCCCAGCATAACCGCGCCGTCGCGCCAAAGCTGGCTGGTGACGGTGGATTCATAGGGCGGGATGAAGTTGCCCAGAATCCGCGAACCGGCCGTGGACCGCACGCCCTGGGTGCAGAACAGGTCCTTTATGCCGATCGGCGCGCCTTCGAGCGGCCCGGCGTCGCCGGCCGCGATCCTTGCGTCCGACGCTCGCGCCATCTCCAGCGCGCGGTCCGGCGTCTCCAGCACGAAGGCGTTCAGCGGCCGCGCCGCCTCGATCGCCTGGATGTGCGCGCGGGTGATCTCCTCGGCCGAGAAGCGCCGCGCGGCCAGGCCGTCGAGGGCCGCCTTAAGCGTGATGCCAGTAAGTTCGCTCATTCTACTACCTTGGGAACCACGAAGAATCCGCCCCGGGCCAACGGCGCATTGGCCAGCACGGCGTCCCGGTTTCCACCCTCGGTGACAACATCATCGCGCATGGGCAGCATGACGGCGACCGCCGAGGCCATGGGTTCGACGCCATCGGTGTCGACCTCGTTCAACTGCTCGATCCACTGCATGATACCGGAAAGCTCGACCGCGAGCGTGTCGAGGCGCGCCTCGCTTTCGCGGATATGAGCCAGCTTGGCGACCTTGCGCACGGTCGCGGCGTCAATGGACATGGGGGTCTCCGGGGCCAAGAGCGGCCCCCGTTATGCGCCCCCTCCCCCTTTGACAAGGGTGGCGCGGGTATT
>JANYFU010000111.1 GCA_025359665.1 Caulobacteraceae bacterium | reverse complement strand
TGCACCTCGTCCGGCGGCACGCCTTTCAGAATGATCGAATTCAGATCGCGCCCAACGTTGCGCATCTGCTCGATCACTTCGTAGCCACGGTCGGTGATGAAGATGCGCTTGATGCGCCGGTCGACCGGATCGGGGCGTCGTTCGACATGGCCACTGGCCTCCAGCCGATCGATCAGGCCGCCGACCGTGACCTTGCCGACGTCGAGCAGCCGGGCCAGGTCGGTCTGGATCATGCCCTCGGTTTCCTGGCGTGACAGGTTGGCAAGGGCCCACCACTGCGCCCGGGTGATGCCCAGCGGCTTGACGGCCTGGTCGAACAGGGTGCGGCGCATGCGCGACACGTCATGGACCAGGAAACCGATCCGCACATAGGGCTCGGCCGCGGCGCGGCGGGGCGGCCGGGTCATGGCCGCGAATACAGGTCGCGCGCAATGATCTGCTTCATCACCTCCGTAGCGCCACCAGCGATGCGGGTGATGCGCGCGTCGATATAGGCTCGCGCGATCGGGTATTCGAGCATGTAGCCATAGCCTCCAAAGAACTGCAGGCATTGATCGACCACCTTGCAGTGAAGATCGGTGACCAGCAGTTTGGCCTTGGCGGCCTCGACCGGAGTCAGGTCGCCGCTCATGAACCGCGCGATGCACCAGTCGGTGAAAACGCGCAGGGCGGTGGTTTCGGCCGATAGCTGCGCCAGCGTGAACTGGGTGTTCTGGAAATCGGCCAGCGTGCCGCCGAACGCCTTGCGGTCGGCCGTATAGCGCACGGTCTGGTCGATGGTGACTTCGGCCACGCAGATGCTGCGCACGGCCTGTGTCAGGCGTTCCTGGGCCAGCTTGGTCATCATGATCGCGAAGCCCCGGCCCTCGTCTCCGAGCCTGTTGGCGACCGGCGCCCGCACATTGCCGAAGAAGATTTCCGAGGTGTCCTGGGCCTTCAGTCCCAGCTTTTCGAGGTTGCGTCCGCGCTCCACCCCGGGGGTCCTGGCGTCGACGGCGATCAGGCTCACGCCCTTGGCGCCGGCGGCCGGATCGGTCTTGCAGGCTACGATGAACACATCGGCGTTCTGGCCGTTGGAGATATAGGTTTTCTGCCCGTCGATCACGTAGTCATCGCCATCGCGGACCGCCCGCGTGCGGATCGCCTTGGCGTCGCTGCCGGCGCCCGGTTCGGTGATCGCCAGCGCGCCGATCGCTTCACCACTGACCATCGCCGGCAACCAGCGTTGCTTCAGCGCCTCCGAGCCGGCCGCCAGGATATAGGGCGCGGCCATTTCGGAATGGACCATGAAGCCTGGCCCGCTCATCCCGGCCCGCGCCAGTTCTTCGATCACCACGACATTGAACAGCCAGTCCGCGCCCAGCCCGCCGTATTCGGGCGGTATGTTCGGGCAGAGCAGGCCAACCTCCCCGGCCTGCCGCCAGACGGATCTGGGCACCACCTGCGCCGCCTCCCACGCCCGGTGGTGGGGGACAAGCTCGTTGAGGACGAACCGGCGGACGACTTCGCGGAAGGCCTCGTGTTCGGACGAAAACAACGATCGCGCCAAGCTGCTCATCGCGTCAGGATGCTCATCGCTTCAGGTTTCCGGCGCCAGCGCGGTCCAGGCCGCCACGACCGCGCGCGCCTGTTTGAGGTGGGGCATGTCGAGCATCTTGCCATCCAGGCCAACGACACCGGCCCCCGGCTTGGCGTCGAAGGCGGCGATCACCCGCCGCGCATGATCGAGCTCGCTGTCGGAGGGCGTGAAACTTTCATTGATAGGGATCACCTGGGCCGGATGGATGGCGATGCGGCCGGTGAATCCTTCGGCCCGGGCCGCGCGACACGACGCCCGCAGGCCGGCCTCGTCGGTGAAGTCGACGTGCAGCGTTTCGATCGCCTGGACTCCGGCCGCGTGGGCGGCCAGCAGGGTCAGGGAGCGGGCCATGCGATAGGTCAGCGCCCAGGCGCCGTGGACGTCCAGGTTGGTGCTCGCGCCCACCGCCGCGCTCAGGTCCTCGGCTCCCCAGGTCAGGCCGCGCAGCCGGGCCAGGCCGGCCAGCGCATAGTCACCCAGACGGAACGGCGCCGCCGCGGTCTCCGTGGCCACGGGCAATATGCCTATTGAGCCCGGTTCGACGCCGGCCTGAACCTCCAGCGCATCGAGATAGAACGACAGGCGCCGGACCTCCTCCGGCCCATCGGCCTTGGGCAGCATGACGCCGTCCGGCGCGGCGCCGACCACCGCCGCCAGATCAGTTAGGGCATGTTCGGTGTTCAACGGATTGATCCGCACCCACAGCCGCGAGCGGCGCCGGGCGCGCGGCCTGTCGCCCATGAAACCCGCGACCAGGGTCCGCGCCAGGGGTTTGCCTTCCGGCGCGACGGAATCCTCGAGGTCCAGGATCAGGGCGTCCGCCCCCGCGCCGTCGGCCTTCTCCAGCTTGCGGGCGCTGTCGCCAGGGACGAAAAGCAGGGATCGCAAGGTCACGCGGGCGGCCGCTTGCGCTGCAGACCCGATCGCTTGCAATGCGCGACCAGATCGCCGTGCTGATTGTAGGCCCGGTGCAGGAAGGTCACGATGCCCTGGTCCGGCCGCGATTTGCTCTCTCGCAGGTCGAGCACCTCGGTCTCGACCCGCATGGTGTCGCCGTGGAACATCGGCTTTGGAAAGCGCACCTCGTCCCAGCCCAGATTGGCCACCGCCGTGCCCAGGGTCGTATCCCCGACCGAGATGCCGACCATCAGTCCCAGCGTGAAGACGCTGTTGACGATCCGCTGGCCGAACTCGGTCTCGGTCCGGCAGTATTCCTCATCCAGATGCAGCAGCGCCGGATTGTGCGTCATCGCCGTGAACAGCACGTTGTCGGTTTCGGTGATCGTCCGCCGCATGACGTGTTTGAACACCTGGCCCACCTGGAGCTCGTCGAACCAGATACCGGCCATCGCCAATCTCCCTGATTGCAAACAATTTTTGTCAACCGGCGATTGATATTCAACCGGAAAGCGCCGGGGATTTCAATCCGTCCGGAACAATATAGTGTGCTATATTACGATATCGGTTGGAATTCGTGAGGAGGGACAATGGGCGAGCCCACGCTGTTGATCGCCGAGGCCGACGGCGTGATCGAGGTCACGCTCAATCGTCCGCGCAAGCTTAACGCGCTCGACCAGGAAATTCTGGAGGGCCTGCGCGAGGCGACGCGCCGCCTGCGGGATCGCGACGATCTGCGCGTGCTTTTGCTGACCGCCAACGGGAAATACTTCTCCGCCGGCATCGATCTGAACGGGCAGCTGGCCCCCGACCCGACTATCACCAGTCCGTCCGCGTTTCGGCGCTGGTACCGGTCGGGCGCCAGCAGCCTCCACCCGCTCGGCGATGAATGGGAGGCCATCGAAAAGCCGATCGTCGTCGCCCATCAAGGCCCGTGCCTGGGTGGAGCGCTGGAATTGTCGCTGTGCGCTGACTTTCGGTTGGCGGCCGAAGCGGCGCGCTATGGTCTGCCGGAGATCGCGCTTGGGGGGCTGCCGGGATCGGGCGGCACGAGCAGGCTGGTGCGGATCGTCGGGCCGCACTGGGCCAAGTGGCTGGTCCTGGCCAACCGCCAGATCGACGCGGCGCGCGCTCTCGCCGTCGGCCTGGTCCATGAGGTTTATCCCGACGCCGAGCTGGCCTCCTCGGCGCGCGCGTTCGCCGTCGCCCTGGCCGGGCAGCCGCCCGAGGCCTTCGCGGCCGGCAAGCTGGCGATCGAACTGGCCGCCGATCTCGATCGGGCGCAAGGCCGCAATGTCGAGCGATTGGTGGTCAGCGGGCTGGTTATGGGCGCGGAATATCACCGGCTGATGGCGCGGATGAAGACGCGCCTTTCCGGCAAGACCCCTAGCTGAAGGCAATTTTCATGATGCCAGAGACTTATCAAGAAACGTATCAAGAGACTTATCCCGAATTCGCCGATGGCGTGGCGATCGTGGCCGGCGGAAGCGGCGGCATCGGCGCCGCGGTCGTGGTCGATCTGGCTCGCCGCGGGGCCAACGTCGCCTTCACCTACCATTCCAACGGGGCCGCCGCCGAGACCGTGGCGAGTGATGTAAGGTCGCTCGGTCGTGAGGCGCGGATCGGCCAACTCGACCTTCAGGACGCCGCGGCCACCAGATCGTTCGTCGACCGCGCCGTTGAGAGCTTCGGGCGCCTGCACTCGGTGGTCTATGCCGCCGGGCCGCCTCTTGAGCTGAAATTCATCAGCCAGCTGCAACCCGACGCCTGGTCGAAGGTGTTCCGCGCCGACGTCGATGGGTGTTTCAACCTGATCTGGGCCTGCCTGCCGCACCTCAAGCGCCAGGGCGGCGGATCGATCGTCGCGGTGGTCACGGCGGCCGTCGATCGTCCGCCGCCGAGGGACATCCTGTCCGCCGCGCCCAAGGCGGCGATCCAGGCGCTGATACGAGGCCTGGCCCGCGAAGAGGGACGGTTCGGCATTCGCGCCAACTGTGTCGGACCGGGTTGGATCGACGCCGGCCTGGGCGCCGAGATGATGTCGAGCCTCGACCAGCAGTCCTATATCGATCGCTTCCTGGCGCAGATTCCGTTGCGGCGGGTCGGCCAGGCCGAGGAGATCGCCCAGGCCGTCACGTTCCTGCTGTCCGACCGGGCCAAATATATGACCGGGACGACCTTGCCCGTTGCCGGTGGTCTCCAGCTTTGATGGCGTGAAAAGGCGTCCGCGACGACCTCATCAAGGCCGGTACAGGTGATGCTCCACCCGGGCGCCGTGCACACCCGGCCGCGCCGCCAGGCGATCGGCGCAGGCCCGCGCCCTGGCGCAGCTCAGGTTGGTCAGCCGCAGCGTGCCGTCGACCACTTGATCCAGCGTGTTCAACGACAAGCTCGAGAGCCGCGCGCCATCCGCGGCCAGCTCGTCCCGCACGGCGGCCAGGGCCACGCCCGCGTCGGCGGCCGTGAAGGTCATCACGTGGACGGCGTTTCGATCGAATACATCGTCTTGCATGGGTCTCTGTCCTTGTCGTGGGAAGGGACCGGCGGACCACGCATCAAAAAACCCCGCTTCCGGTTGGGAGCGGGGTTCCAGATCCTTTGATCCGTCGGCTGGCCGTCAGGCCGAGCGCATTCGCCCCGTTGTTCGCGGAATGGTCATAATGGTGGTAATTTTCGCAGGCATGGCGAAGGGACGCGCCAAGAACGGCGCTCCGTAGGTCCAGGTGGTTTTCGAATGGCGGGCCATCGGGCTCACTTGTTGCTGCAAGGTTTCCTTAGCCCGAAAGTCCCCGGCTCGCAACGACGGGGCGCTCAGGCCACGTGGCGCAGCACCTTGCCCGATCGCGCGCCGGTATGCCGGCCGTCGCGGAACGCCACCTCGCCGTTGACCAAGGTCGCCACATAGCCGGTCGAGCGCTGGATGTAGCGCGGCGCGCCGCCCGGGAAGTCATGCACCAACTCAGGATATTGCTCGCCGACCCGGTCGAGGTCGAACACATTGACGTCGGCCCGCATACCCGGCCTCAGCATGCCGCGATCCTTCAGCCCGACCACCCGCGCCGGCGCCGAGGTCAGGCGGCGAACGCCTTCGGCCAGGCTGTAGAGACCGGCGGTCTTCACCCAGTAGGAGAGCACGAAGCTGGTCACGCCGCTATCCATCACCTGCGAAACGTGCGCGCCGGCGTCACTCAAGCCTGGAATCACCTGGTCGTGGCCCAGCCAGTCTTTGAGGGCCGGAAGGTTGCGGCTGAACATCCTCCAGTTAAACAGGCCGCGCCCCTCAGACTCCAGGGTCAGACGCAGGAAGGTTTCCGACCAGTGCTCGTCGGCCGCCTTGGCCATCGCAGCCAGGGTCTGGTCGATCGGCGCCAGATAATCCGGCGTCTTGGTCGCGCCGAGCCAATAGCAGGCGCCGACCCACGGCAGTTTTTCCAGGTTGGCGGCCTTGGCCTCCGCGACCAGGGCCTCGCGGGCCGCGCCGTCGCGAATGGTCGCCAGTCGGCCGGCGAAATCCTGGGCCGCCAGGGCCTCCCAGGCCGGGCCGAAGAACCGGCGCTGCGCCCAGATGTTATAGGCGGGGATGCGCGCCTGCAGGCCGAAGGTGAAGCCCGTGCCGCGCGGCACCGACACCGCGGTGATGTCGCCGCCCTTGGCGCGCAGGCTTTCCATGAAGTCGGTCGCCCGCCGCCCGGCGGCGTCGGAGGCCCCGATGGTGTAGCTGAACAGGATCCGTCCACCGACCGCGGCGGCCTCGTCGCGCAACAGCTGGGCGTTGCCCATGTCGTCGCGGGTGAAGTCCATGACGTTCTGCATCAGGGCGCCGCGCTCGCCGACCGCCCGGGCAATCTGCAGCACCTCGTCATGCTCGGCGAAGGTGCCGGGGATCGAGCGGCCGTCGGGCAGCACATGCCCCGGGAAGCGATTGCTGGAAAAGCCCACGGCCCCGTCGTCGATCGACTGGGCGACGATGGCGGCGATCTGTTTCTTCTCGTCCTCGGTGGCGGGCTCCTCGACCGCGCGCTCGCCCATCACATAGAAACGCACGGCGCTATGACCGACCATGCCGGCCACATTGATCGCCGGATGGATGCGCTCTAGCGCGTCCAGATAACCGCCATAGCTTTCCCAGTCCCAGGACAGGCCGGAGAGGATGGCGGTGCGCGGAATGTCTTCCACGGTCTCCATCATCGCCGCGAGGGTCTCGCGGTCGGAGGGTTTGCAGGGGGCGAAGGTGACGCCACAATTGCCCATCAGCACGGTGGTCACGCCGTGCCAGCTGACCGGCGTCAGCAGCGGATCCCAGCCGATCTGCGCGTCAAGGTGGGTATGGATGTCGATGAACCCCGGAGACACCACTAGGCCGTCGGCCTCGATCATCTCGCGCGCCGGCCCCGCCGTGCCGCCCACCGAGGCGATCACGCCGCCATCGATGGCTACGTCACCGACATAGGGCTCCCCGCCCGAACCGTCGACGATCATGCCGCCGCGAATGACAATGTCGTGGGTCATAGTCGGTCGCCTCGTCCCATGGGTTTATGGGATTGGACGGTAACGCCGACGGTCAGGTGCGTCCAGAGTGGCGTCCTGTCAGTGGCGTTCGGTCAGACGCAGCTGGCGCCGGCCAGAAGAAGCACCGCTCCGAGCGCCAGACCCAGAAAAGTCAGGGTCCGGAGTCCCGGCGACGCATCCAGGTTCCGGTCATAGGATGCATGAACAGCCTGTTGTTGAAACCACAGCATGGCGGCGCCGACGGCAAGACTGACCCCGCCGATATAGAGCAGGGGCGTCCGGTTATCCGCGGCTATTCTGCCCAGACCCGCAATCCAGCCCGACCCAAAGCCCATCGAGGTGAACGCCATCGGCAAGGCCTGAATTGAAGCCAAGGCAAAGGCCGCGGCTATGCCTACCAGGGTGACAAGTATCGCGGCGGGGCTATTGGTTGTTTGAGCGTAGGATGTAACCTTTATTGACGATTGGTACATTTTGAGTTCCTGCGCGTGGTCATCTGGTTTGTACGCGGGGCAAAAGGTCGTATGCCGCAACGACGTGTTGCCACTAAAACTTTTCTTCGACAATCATCGCAATGTGAACAATTGTTGCGATAGGGGGTTGTACTAACCGCAATAGTATTTTTCCATATCAATAATAAACATGCTCTCGATAATAAAAATATTCGTTTGTTTTATCTCAAAGTTGAACGAAAATGCCACAACCTGGAATGTGTGGTTGCGGAGACTCAACGAATGTCATGTCTGGCGTGACCATCGCCGCCGCGGCGACTGGCGCAACGGGATTTGGATGCGCTTCTGATCCGGCGCGGTTGGCCTCGGCTAGCCGGGGATGAGCAGCGTGCTCGCGTTCCATGTGACGCGGGTCAAGGCCTGGCGGCGCGCGAACGCCTTCATCGCCGCCGAGGTTGGATCGCGAGAGGCTTCCCAGACGCCATGATCCTTGTAGCGCGTCAACAGGAATACCCGCGTCACACCATCGCGCATGTCTTCCGCGCCGCGGGTCGCGGTCCAGAGGCCATAAATGTTGGCTTCGAAGCGGGTCTCGAAATCCGCCCATCCCTGAACGGACAGCGCAACGAACTCGTCGATGGCGTCAGCCTCGATGACGAACCACCGATGCACGTAGATCCCGCCGGCGCGGGGTAGCGCGCCGCCCACCGGGCGTACCGTCGGGGTGAGGGCGTGACTCTGGACCGACTTCAAACCGGGCGCCGCGCTCAGTTTGGCCAAGGCGGCGGAGCGGCCGGTATCGCCGCCCCGCCAGGAAAGCAGGACAGCGGCCTGTGCACTGGTCCAACCGATCTGCGGCGTGAACAGGCCCAGCCGCTTGCCTTGCGTGCCGCTCAAAGCTTCGCCGATCATCGGGCCGAGCGTTGCGGAGGGACGTGGGTAGGGTGGCTTGCCCGAGGAAAAGTCAAAGA
>JANYFU010000107.1 GCA_025359665.1 Caulobacteraceae bacterium | reverse complement strand
GAATACAACAACCCCAGCTTCGATGCGATGTGGAGCCTGCTCGAAGAGACCGGGCTGGTCGTCACCTTCCATGTCTCCACCGGCAGGGACCCCCGGGCGGTCGGCGGCAATGGCGGGGCGATCATCAACTATGCCTGCCATTCGATGGAAACCACCATCGAGCCCCTGGTGCAGATGATCGCCTCGGGGGTGTTCGAACGCCATCCACGCCTGCACGCGGGCCTGGTCGAGAGCGGCATCGGCTTCGTGCCCTGGCTGATCGAGACGCTCGACTACGCCTACAAGGCGCACCACTTCTGGGTGCGCCCAAAGCTGAAGGAAGCGCCGTCGACCTATTTCCGCAACAACTGCTTCGCCACGTTCCAGGACGACTCCGCCGGGCTGCGGTACGCGGAGGACCTGGACCTGACGGGTAATTTCCTATGGGCCAACGACTATCCGCACCACGAGGGCTCATGGCCGCACTCGGCCCAGGCGATCGAGCGGACGATGGGCCATCTGTCGGATGAATCGCGCGCCAGGATCCTCGGCGAGAACGCGGCGCGGCTGTTCAGGCTGGATCCAGCGGCCTACGCACGCTGAGGCGACCCGCCGGCGGCGCATCCCCGGCTGGGTAGGAGAAGGGCGGCTCTCTTCCCCCTTTGGGGGAAGTCCGGCCGGAGGCCGGGATGGGGGCTCCAGCCTGGCGGCATTTCCGCGGTTTCGCCCCCTCCACCGCTTCGCGGTCCCCCTCCCCCAAGAGGGGAGGAGAGGCGCCCTTCTCTTCCCCCGTTGGGGGAAGCCTCCCGAAGGGGGATGGGGGCTCCAGCTTGGCTTCGCGGCTAAGCCCCGTCCCCCGCGTCCCGCGTGACGCCGACGCGCTGGGCGAGGGAGGCGCCCATGAAAGCGTCGAGGTCGCCGTCGAGTACGCCGGCGGTGTCGGAGGTTTCGACGTTGGTGCGCAGGTCCTTGACCATCTGGTAGGGCTGCAACACGTACGAGCGGATCTGGTGGCCCCAGCCGATGTCGGTCTTGGCATCCTCGACCGCCTGGGCCGCCGCTTCGCGACGCTGAAGTTCGGCCTCGTAGAGTCGGGCGCGCAGCATCTTCCAGGCCTGTTCCCGGTTCTGGTGTTGAGAGCGCTGGTTCTGGCAGGCCACCGCGATGCCGGTCGGAATGTGGGTCAGGCGCACCGCCGAGTCGGTCTTGTTGATGTGCTGGCCGCCCGAACCGCTGGCGCGGTAGGTGTCGGTGCGCACGTCGGCGGGGTTGATATCGATCTCGATCTTGTCGTCGACGACCGGATAGACCCAGATCGAGGCAAAGCTGGTATGGCGCTTGGCGGCTGCGTCGAAGGGCGAAATGCGCACCAGGCGATGCACGCCGGCCTCGGTCTTCAGCCAGCCATAGGCGTTGGTTCCGCTGATCTTGAGGGTGGCGGACTTGATGCCGACCTGCTCGCCATCAGTCTCCTCGATCATCTCGATGGCCATGTCGTGGGCGTTGGCCCAGCGGGTGTACATGCGCAGCAGCATGGCCGCCCAGTCGGTGGATTCGGTGCCCCCCGCTCCGGAATTGACTTCCAGATAAGCGTCGGCGCCATCGGCCTCGCCTGACAGCAACGCCTCGAGCTCGGCCTTGGCCGCGAAGGTCTTGAGGGCGCCAAGCTGGACGGAGACATCGTTGAGGGATGCGTCGTCGCCCTCGGCCTGGGCCAATTCGGCGAATTCCACGGCGTCGCTGAGTTCGGTCTCCAGGCGCCGCACCGCGTCGACCTGGGCGGCCAGGTGAGTGCGCTCGCGCATCAGAGTCTGCGCGGCCTCGGCGTCGTTCCAGAACGCCGGATCCTCGACTCGGGCGTTATATTCGTCCAGTCGTCTCAGGGCTGGTTCCCAGTCAAAGACGCCTCCTGAGCAGCCCGATGGACTGCTCGATATCGGTCGCCATGGCTTCGATATCCGCACGCATGAACATTCGCCTCAATAAATTGGCGCAACAGAGCCAGGGGCGGGCCCGATAGCGCGGCGCGGTTCAAAAGACAATTGCCGGCAGGGGTTATCAGTAGAGGCCACCCAAGTCGTCCGGCGGTTTGGGCGGCTTGACCGCCTTGGCCGGGACGCCGGGTCCGGTGGGCGTGGGCGTGGGCGGCGGCGGCAAGGCCGGCGAGATGGCGAAGGGCCCGCCGACGGCAGGTTCAGCGGCGTCCGGCGAAACCACGATTTTTGGCTCGGTGCCGGGCCGGAACGCCTCGCGGTTGGGGCCGACCTGGGCGAACTTGGCGGTGGCGGGGGCCTTGAATTCAATCGGCGGCGAGCCTTTCACGGCCTCGCGCATGAATTCGATAAACACCGGCAAGGCCGCGACGGCGCCGGTCTCGCCCTTGCCCAGTGAACGGTTGTCGTCGAAGCCGATGAACACACCGACGACGATCCGCGGATCGAAACCCATGAACCAGGCGCTGCGGAAGTCGTTGGTGGTTCCGGTCTTGCCCCCGACGGGACGCCCCAGAGCCGCGTGGGCGGCGGCCGCGGTGCCCCGCAAGGCGACGCCTTCCAACATGGTGTCGATCTGATAGGCGGTAATCGGATCGATCAGCTGGCCCCCATCGGGTTGCGGGTCAGGCCCGTCGTCGCCCGAGAAGCTGCCAGCGCAATCGCGGCATTGCCGCTGGTCGGCGCGATAGAGCAGATCGCCAGTGCGGTCTCCCACCAGCTCAATCAGGTGCGGCGTGACCTTGCGGCCGCCGTTGACCAGCGCGGCGTAGGCGCCCGTCATGCGATAGGGCGTGGTCTCTCCGGCGCCCAGCGCCATGGCCAGGACAGGGTCCATCTTGTCGGCGATGCCGAACCGCTGAGCTGTCGCGGCGATCTTGCGCATGCCGACCTGCAGGGCGATCCGCACCGTCATGGTGTTGAGCGAAAGCTCCAGGCCACGGCGAAAGATCAGCGGACCGTGGAAGCCGTGTTCGTAGTTTTCCGGGCTCCAGGTCTCGCCGCCGAAGCCAGGCAGGGAGATCGGCGCGTCGGTGACGATACTGGCCGGAGTGAACTGGCCGGTCTCCAGGGCGGTGGCGTAGACGAAGGGTTTGAACGACGACCCCGGCTGGCGATAGGCCTGGGTGGCGCGGTTGAACTTCGATAGCGAGAAGCTATAGCCGCCGACCATGGCCAGAACCCGGCCGCTGTTGGGCTCCATGGCCACCAGCGCGCCATTGACGATCGGCGCCTGCCGCAGACGAAACCCACCGGTGTCGGCGGGCTCGACGAATACCAGATCGCCCACGGCCAGGCCCTTGCCGGCCCGGGCCCAGGCGATATCCGCGCCGACGATGTCGCCCACGGTGTTGTCGGCGGCGGTCTGCACGCGCACCCGCCCGCCCGACGCCTCCAGCACCAGCGCCGCCATCCACTTTTTGCGTTCGGCCGGCGGAGCATGTTCCATGGTGGCTTTTTGCCAGCCCGGCGTATTGGCGACGTGCCCCCAGGCGCCGCGCCAGCCGTGCCGGCGGTCATAGGTCTCGAGGCCGTCCATCAGCGCGATCCGCGCCGCCGTCTGCAGCCGCGGATCGAGGGTGGTGCGAACATAGTAGCCGCCCTGGGTCAGGTCGCCGCCCACCGATTTGATCTGCAGCGCCTGTCGCCGCGCCTCGTCCACGAAATAGTCGGCGTCGCGATATTTGGCCCGCGCGGGAGCAACCTCGATGACCAGATCCTCCTTCATCGCGGCGTCGGCCTGGGCGCGGGTAACCCAACCCAGATCGGCCATGGTCGACAGGATCATATTGCGGCGTCGGATCGCGGCGGCCTTGTGGGTGACGGGCTGATAGTTGTCCGGCCCCTTGGGCAGGGCCGCGAGAAAAGCGCACTGGGCCAAGGTCAGATCGGAAATCGACTTGCCGAAATAGTTGTAAGCGGCCGCGCCGACGCCATACGAGCGATAACCCAGCCAGATTTCGTTCAGATAGAGTTCAAGGATCTGCGGTTTGGATAGCGTCTCCTCGAGCCGGGTGGCCAGCAGCGCTTCCTTCAGTTTGCGGCCGACCGAGACCTTGTTGGAAAGCAGGACGTTCTTGGCCACCTGCTGAGTGATCGTCGAGCCGCCCTCGGGCCGACGGCCCTGAAGGATGTTGAACACGTCCTTGATCATGGCCCGCGAAAGCCCGGCCAGATCCACACCGCCATGAGTGAAGAAATTGTGGTCCTCGGCGGCCAGGAACGCCAGCGACAGGCGGCGCGGCATCTGATCGTAGGGCACGAAAATCCGGCGGACCTTGGAAAACTCACCGATCAGAGTGCCGTCCCACGCGTAAACGCGCGTGGCGGTGGGTGGGTGATAGTCGGCGAGCTCGGCGGCGCTGGGAAGCTGGCGAAACAGAATCGCCGCGTAGATGCCCGCCGACAGGGCCGATACAGCCACCGCGCAGAGGGCGGCGATACCCACCGGCCTGACCCAACGACCCTGAAACTGCAAAACCGGCGGACCTCCGCGGAGCACGCGCCCCAAGCATCAGTCCTCTAGCAACCTTACCCGCGCGCGCCAACGCGCGACTGTCACCCCGCCGCCAGCCGCGTCCCTC
>JANYFU010000205.1 GCA_025359665.1 Caulobacteraceae bacterium | reverse complement strand
GAGGTGTTCCTGGGCGATCCGGCCTGGCACCGCGAGCGGATGCTTCAGGCGTGGGGCGTGTAGACGATGGCTGAGGTCATGAGCGAACCCACGGAAGGCACCGTCCGCGCCGAGGCGGGGGCCTGGCTGGAAGCCAACTGGAATCCACGGTTGGGGCTCGTCGACTGGCGCACGCGGCTGGTCGATTCCGGCTGGGGCATGCCGGGCTGGCCGACGGCGTGGCACGGCCGGGGCCTGCCGGCGGCGTTCGACGCCGTCGTCGCCGAGGAGATGCGCCGCGTCGGCGCCGTCAGCGTCGCCCGTAGCGGCGTGCGGAGCCTGGCGGCGGCGACCCTGCTCGAGCACGGCGGCGACTTCCATAAGCACAAGTTCCTGCGCCGCATCCTGACCGGTGAGGACAACTGGTGCCAGCTGTTCAGCGAGCCCGGCAGCGGCTCCGACCTCGCCGGCGCCCTCACCCGCGCCGAGCTGAAGGACGGCCGCTGGGTGATCAACGGCCAGAAGCTCTGGACCACCAGCGCCCACCACGCCGACTGGGGGCTGCTGCTGGCCCGCACCGATTCCGGCGTGCCCAAGCACCAGGGGCTGTCCTATTTCGTGATCGACATGCGCCAGAGCGGAGTCGAGGTGCATCAGCTGCGGCAGATGAACGGGCACGCCTCGTTCAACCAGGTGTTCTTCACCGACGCCGAGGCGCCGGCCGAGCATCTGGTTGGCAAGATCGGCGGCGGCTGGGCGGTGGCGACGACGACCTTGATGCACGAGCGCCGCGGCGCCGACGGGATGCGCCTGTGGGGCGCCGCCTCCGACCTCAAGGGCCCTATCCATGACGAGGAGCGCGCCGAGATCGCCACCGTCAACGAGCCCTACAAATGGTACCCGCAACGCGCCGGCCGCGTCGACCTGGTGCTGGAGCGCGCCAAGGCCACCGGCGCCATCGCCGACCCGGTGGTGCGCCAGGAGATCGCCAAACTGCTCACCCTGTCGAAAACCGCCGAATGGACCGCCCGGCGCGCCCGCGCCGCCCAGGCGCTTGGCCGCCCTCCGGGGCCCGAAGGCTCGCTCGGCAAGCTGGCGGCCAGCCACGTCGCCCGCGCCGCGGCGCGGGTGCACACACTGATCAGCGGGGCGGACGCGATGCTGACCGGTGAAGACGGGCCGCTGGACGGCGTTATCGCCGAAATCCTGGTCTCGGTGCCGGCAGTGTCCATCGCCGGCGGCACGGACGAGATCCAGCGCAACATCATCGCCGAGCGCGTACTGCGGATGCCGAAGGAGCCCCGAAGCGATGACGACCGTCCGTTCCGCGACGTGCCGAAGAACACGATGAGGTAGATGGAAAAACACGTCCTCATCGCGGGGGCCACGGGCCTGGTCGGCCGCGCGGCCATGGAGCACTTCGCCCGGTCGGGCGCGCGGACCACCGCCGTCTCGCGACGCCGGCCGATGGACACCTACGGCGCCGATTTTATCGCCCTCGACCTCGCCGATCGCGACGCCTGCGCCCAGGCTCTTGGCGGCCTGACCGACGTGACCCAGGTGGTGTTCGCCGCCCTGCACGAGGAACCTGAGCTGGTCGCCGGCTGGCTCCGGCAGGAGCACATCCAGCGCAATGGCGAGATGCTACGCAACCTGGTCGAGCCGATCGACCGCGCCTCGCCGACCCTGCGCAACATCGTCCTCCTGCAGGGTCCCAAGGCCTATGGCGTCCATGTCGGCCGCATGCGGCTGGGCGCGCGGGAGGACCGCGACGAGCGGCGCGACGTCCCCAACTTCTACTGGGAGCAGGAAGACTATCTGAAGGCCAGACAGGTGAGGCGGCCGTGGGGCTGGACCACTATCCGCCCAGCGCTGGTGATCGGCATGGCGGTCGGCGGGGCGATGAACCTGATCGCGGCGATCGGCGTCTACGCGGCCCTGCTGAAGGCGCGGGGCCAGCCGCTATACTATCCGGGCGGGGTCGGTTCGATCCTGGAGGCGACCGACACCGATCTGATGGCCGAGGCGTTCGACTGGGCGGGCGATGCGCCGGCGGCGCGCAACCAGACCTTCAACGTCACCAACTGCGAGCTGTTCTCCTTGCGTGACCAGTGGCCGGCGATCGCCGAGGCGCTGGGCATGCAGGCCGGCCCCGACGCACCGTTGGGCTTCGCCGAGGAACTGCCGAAGGCGGCGGCCGAATGGGACGCGATCCGCGCCAGATACGATCTGGCGTCACCGGGGCTGGACGCCTTCATCGGCCAGTCGTTTCAGTTCGCCGACTTCGTGTTCGCGCGAACGGTCACCCAGGCCGGCCCGGCGACGGCCATGTCGTCGATCAAGATCCGCGCCGCCGGCTTCAACGGCGTGCTGTATTCGGACCAGATGTTCGCCAAATGGTTCGCCCGCTACCAGGCCGAGCGGCTGTTGCCGCCCATCGAATGAGACCCCGCGCCTATTCCGACAGGCGGCGACTCCTATTGCGGTCTAAGACTCGGCGAACGCCCGCAGGTCCGCGTTCAGCCGCTCGCGGTGGGTGATGAACAAGCCATGCGGCGCGCCTTCATAGAGGATGAACCGGCCGCCGGGGATCTGGGCGGCGGTGTCGCGGCCGCGCTGCACCGGAGCGGACACGTCCTTGTCGCCGTGGATCACCAGGCTAGGCGCCCGTATCGCCTTGAGTTCCTCGGTGAACCGAGCCGATCCCAGGGTGAGATTGCATTCATAGTAAGCCT
>JANYFU010000095.1 GCA_025359665.1 Caulobacteraceae bacterium | reverse complement strand
GGCCTTGACCGCGGCGTGGGCGTAGTCGGTCAGGGCCGACTCATAGTGGGCGACCATGCGCCGCTCGGCCCCGAAGGTCTTGATGGTCTCGTAGTTCATCAACGAATCGACCGCGAGGCCGGCGGCGCGGGAATCGGCGTCGTTCAATTTGCGGCGGTGGCCGATACGCCAGTTGGAAATGCCGACGGTGAAGGCGATGTAGATGACGATGGTGGAGATCGCCACGACGGCCAGGCGCCAGTTGAACCGCGTGCTCAGCACATAGGCCGCCATCAGCAGCTCGAGGACCGTCGGCCCCAGATTGAGCACCACGCTGCGGAGCAGGAAATCGGTGGAACGGGCGCCCCGGTCGATGATCCGGGCCAGGCCTCCGGTCTGCTTGCCCTGGTGGAAATTCAGCGACAGCGACAGGGAGTGGGCGAAGGTCTCTATCGAGGACTGGACCATGGCCATCTGGGAGACGGGTGTGAAGATCGAGTCCCTCAGGTATGGGGCTGCGTTGGCGATGAAGCGCAGCAGGACCCAGCCGATGGCCAGCCCCGCGAAGGCCACGAACACCGGCTGGCCGCCAGTGCGGCCCACGTTGAGCTGGTCGATGGCCCGGGAAATCAGCAGCGGCCCGACGACGCCCGTCCATTTGCCCAGCAGGACCAGAAATAGCGCCAGCGCCAGGCGTGATTTGAGACCCTGGGCCCGCGACCTGGCCACCAGGCGAATAAGATCCGCCATCGAGGTCCAGAAGGTGAATCGGGGCGCTGTCGGGCCACCGATGGGCGGCGCCGCATGGCGGCCGGCGGCATGGTCGAACGTCAAGCGGGCGCCCCTGTGTGGTTTAGCAGCAGGGTGGTCTGGAGCCCGCCGCCCGGTGTCATCCAATCGATACGCCACCCGGAGGGGGTGCGATCGGAGCGATAGGGACCGCGCGACAGTGGCGCGGCGAGACTGAGCGCCGCCCGGGCGGCGGCCCGGCGAGGGCCGTCCACGACCTCGAAGCCGTGCTCCGCGAGGGTGAGCGGTTCATTGGGCGCCAGAGAGAAAACGCCATCGGCGGCGGCCTGGCCGCGCGCCCTACGCTCACCATCGACCCATACCTCCACGGCGTCATGGGGTGAGGCGAGGCCGGACACCACCGCGCCGCCCTTGGCGTCGAAATCCACCGACAGAATGACCGGCGTCTGGCCTCTAGATCCCAGGACCAGAGCACCGGCGCCGGCGCGAAGCTGGGCCGCGGCGCCCTCCGGCGTGACGGCGATATAACCCTCCGACTGGATGACGTGGCCGCCGTCGACCATCGCCAGGCCGAACAGCCTCGGCGTGGCGGCGGGCGGCAGATCGAGGCTCCACCCTCCGTCCTTCCCCGCTTGGGCCATCACAGCCTGGCCGCCGGGGGAAGCTAGCCGAATTTTGGCGCCGGGATCGGCGCGGCCGACCAGGTGAACGGCCGACCCGGTCATCAGGCTGACCGCGGTCGCCGCTGGCGGCTGCCTGTAGAGGCTGGCTGGGCCGACGGCGGCCACCGGCTTCGGGCCGGCTCCGACACCCGACGCCACGCCACCCGGTTGGCAGGCGGCGAGACCGAACAGGGCGAGGGCGGCGGCCAGGCTTTGTTTCACGGCGAACTTGATCGGGCGATCCTCTGGAACGGTGCTTTAAGGCGAACGATGGCATATCAGGGCGAACCGCACCTGTCCTTATCTGGGGAACCCTGAACGAATGTCGATCCCACCTTCCAGCATCGACTTGGCCAGCATCGACTCGGTCTGCGTCTATTGCGGATCATCCGACGCCGCCGATCCCGCCTGGCTGGCGGCGGCGGCGGCGCTGGGGGCGGCCCTGGCGGCCGACGGGCTGCGCCTGGTCTATGGCGGCGGTGGCGTGGGCCTGATGGGCGCCTGCGCGCGGGCCGCGCACAAGGCCGGCGGCCGGGTCCTGGGCGTCATGCCGGCTTTTCTCGCCAGCCGGGAAGTCGTTCTGGACGAGGTTGAGACCGTGATCGTCACCTCGATGCACGAACGCAAGATCCGGATGTTCGACGACGCCGACGCCTTCGTGGTGCTGCCGGGCTCGATCGGGACGCTGGAGGAGGCGGTGGAGTTGCTGTCCTGGCGGCGCCTGGGCCTTCACGCCAAGCCGATCGTGTTCTTCAACCCGCGGGATTTCTGGCGGCCGCTGTTCGACCTGTTCGACCGGTTCATCGAGACCCGCCTGGTCCCGGCCGAATTCAACAGCTGCTGGCGCGCGGTGGACCGTATCGAGGATGTGATCCCGGCCCTGCGCGCCATGCCGGCCGGGCCGCC
>JANYFU010000056.1 GCA_025359665.1 Caulobacteraceae bacterium | reverse complement strand
GCGTGAACGGATGAGCGGCGATGTGACGAAAATGCTCGGCGGCGGACCCGCGCGCACCTGGGTACAGCCTGAGCTGGCGGGTCTGGGTCGGCTGCCGGCGCGCGCCACGCTGTATCCGTTTCCCAACGGCGAGATGGCCAGGACTCACGACCGCGAGGCTTCGCCGTGGTTTCTCAGCCTGAACGGCGAATGGCGCTTCCGTCTGGCGCCGCGCTCCGAGGTCGTTCCCGCCGATTTTGCCGATCGGGCGTTCGACGATACCGCCTGGGGAACGCTTCCCGTACCGTCGAACTGGACGATGCACGGGCATGACCGGCCGCACTACACCAATGTGCGCATGCCGTTCGAAACTCCGCCGCCGAATGTGCCGGACGACAATCCAACGGGCCTTTACCGGACAACGGTTCTGATTCCCTCTGCCTGGAGCGATCGGCGGATCGTGCTGCATGTCGGGGCCGCCGAGAGCGTGCTACATGTTTGGGTGAACGGCGCGGCGGTGGGGATGGGTAAGGACAGCCGGCTCCCGCAGGAATTCGACCTGACCCCGTTCGTGACGCCGGGCGAAGAGGCCCTGGTCTGCTGCTCCGTGATCAAGTGGTCGGACGCATCGTTCATCGAGGACCAGGACCAGTGGTGGATGGGCGGCATTCACCGCGAGGTGTTTCTCTATTCCACCGGCGGCGCCTGGATCGACGATGTATTCGCCGTCGCCACCCTGAAGGACGACCTGGTCAGTGGCCATCTGACCGTGACGACCCGGCTAGGCTTCGCCGATTTGCCGCGAGACGGATGGACGGTTAGCGCGGAGTTGTTCGACGCCGACGGGCGCGCGGTGCTGGACAAGATATTGAACGGGCCGGTGAAGGCCAACCCCGCCGATCACAATCCCTATCGCGGGCCGTTGAACCAGCTAGCCCTGGAGGTAGGGGTTCCAACGCCGGCGTCATGGTCGAGCGAGCGCCCGAATCTCTACACCCTGGTGGTCTCGCTTCGTGACGGCGATGGACCGGTGGTGGAATCGACGAGCTGCCGCGTCGGTTTCCGGCGCGTTGAGTTGGGCGACCGCGAGCTGCTGATCAACGGCAAGCCGGTGATGATTGCCGGCATGAACCGCCACGAGCACCACCCGATCCGAGGCAAGGCGATCACCCGCGAGGACATGATCGCCGATATCGAGCTGATGAAGCGGTTCAACGTCAATGCCGTGCGCTGTTCACACTATCCCAATGCCGAGGCCTGGTACGAGCTCTGCGACGAATACGGCCTCTATTTGATCGACGAGGCCAATGTGGAGGCTCACGCCTATCTGCATCAGCTTTGCGCCGACCCACGCTATGCGACGCAGTTCCTGGAGCGGGGCCTGCGCATGGTCGAGCGGGACAAGAACCATCCGAGCGTGATCGCCTGGTCGCTGGGCAATGAGAGCGGCTATGGCCCCAACCATGACGCCATGGCCGGCTGGATCCGGCGGCGAGACCCCAGCCGGCCGTTGCACTACGAGGGCGCGATCTGGGGCTGGGACAAGTCGGTGAAGACCGGCTTTGGCGAAGGGCCGGGCGCGGCGGATGGCGGCAAGCCGGCCAGCGACCTGATCTGCCCGATGTATCCATCGATCGAGAGCCTGGTCGCCTGGGCCGAGGATGACGATCCCGCCGACCGACGGCCGATGATCCTGTGCGAATATTCCCACGCCATGGGCAATTCCAACGGCTCGCTCGGCGACTACTGGGACGCCTTCGAGGCTCATCATGGCCTTCAAGGCGGTTTCATCTGGGAATGGGCCGACCACGGCATTTTGCGGCACGACGACCAGGGCCGGCCGTTCATGGCCTATGGCGGCGATTTCGGCGACACGCCCAATGACCTGAACTTCTGTTGCGATGGCATCGTCGGCGCCGACCGGGTTCCTCACTCCGGCTTGTGGGAGTTCAAGAAGCTGGCCCAGCCGGTGACGGTGAGCTGGGACGACGTGGCGGCGGGCCGGCTGAAGGTCCGCAACAAGCGCGATTTCACCGATCTTTCCGATCTGGTCGGAACCTGGGTGCTGGAAGCGGATGGCGAGGCGGTGGCGTCCGGGCGGTTGCCCCACCTCAAGACCCGGCCTGACGCCAGCGAGGTGGTGACAATCGATCTTCCGCCGATGGCGGCGTCGGAGGAACGGGAGATGTTCCTGACCGTGCGCTTCGCCCTGGCCTCTGCGACGCGCTGGGCGCCGGCCGGGCACGAGGTGGCGTGGACCCAGTTGGAACGCGGGCGTCTCACCCGCAAAAAAGCAAGAAGCGGGCGAGATGCCCGCGCTCCGGGTGAAAGGCTCCGCGTCGAACGGGATGGCGCCAGCATCTATGTCACCGGCGAGGTTTTCGAGGTCGCCTTCTCCGCCGCCGACGGTCGGCTGTCGCGGCTCACCTCGCACAACCATCCCATCCTCACCGCCGGGCCGCGCCTGCAGATCTGGCGGGGGGCCACCGACAACGACGGTATCAAGGGCTGGACCGGCCAGAGGCGAAAACCGCTCGGCCGCTGGAAAGCCGCGGGCCTCGACAGGCTGATGTTCCTGGAGCCGACTCTTACCGTTTCCGAGGGTCCGGACGGCGCGGTGGTGGTGGCGATCGTTCAGATCGTATCGTGCGACGCCGCCGCCGAAGCCGCGGTCCATACCCACAGCTATGAGATCGGCGGCGACGGTGGTCTCTTCGTCCGCAACGACTTTCGCATCGACCCAGCGCTCGACGACCTGCCGCGCCTGGGCGTGACCATGACCCTGCCCGACGATTTCGAGGCTTTGGAATGGTTCGGGCGCGGGCCGCTGGAAAACTACATCGACCGCAACCGCGCGGCGGCCGTGGGCCGCTGGTCGGGAACGGTGAACGGTCAATATGTCCCCTATGTCCTGCCGCAGGAGCATGGGAACAAGACCGACCTGCGGCGGATCGAATTGACCGGCAAGGCCGCCGGGGTCCGGTTCACGCCCGCCGACCTGTGCGAGGGCTCTGCAACGCGGTTCACACCCGCCGACCTGTTCGCCGCCGCCCACACCACCGACCTGACGCCCCGAGCCGAGGTGATCGTCAACCTTGACGTCCGCCAGCGTGGCCTGGGCACCGGAAGTTGCGGACCCGACACGCTCGATCGATATCGGATCGGAGCGGGCGACTATCGACTCGATTTCGAGATCAGGCCGACCCTTCGGCAAGACCGCTGACGAAACCCATTGTGAGCGCGCGCCGGTTTTGATCTATGGCCGGCAAACGCGCGCCACTGGCCGCCAGGAGGAACTCAGCAATGTCCCGCATGAAATTCGGCGCCTTTCTCGCCCCGCACCATCCGATCGGCGAGCATCCGATGCTGCAGTTCCGCAGCGACCTGGCCTTCGCCAAGCACCTCGACCAGCTGGGCTATGACGAGTTCTGGTGCGGCGAGCACCACTCCTCCGGCTGGGAGATGATCGCCTCGCCGGAAATGTTCCTGGCCGCCGCCGGCGAGCACACCCACCGGATCAAGCTCGGCACCGGCGTGATCTCCCTGCCTTATCACCACCCCTTCAACGTGGCCCAGCGGATGGTGCAGCTCGACCACATGACCGGCGGCCGGGCGATCTTCGGCTCTGGCCCTGGCGCCCTGCCCTCCGACGCCTTCGCACTCGGCATCGACCCGATGGTGCAGCGCGACCGCCAGGACGAGGCGATCGGCGTGATCAAGCGGCTGTTCGCCGGCGAGCGGGTCACCCAGGAGTCCGAATGGTTCACCATGCGCGATGCCGGCCTCCAGCTGCTGCCGCTGCAAGAAGAGATGCCCTTCGCGGTCGCTTCCCAGGTCAGCCCCTCGGGCATGACCTTGGCCGGCAAATACGGGGCCGGCGTGCTCTCGATCGGCTCAATGTCGAGCGCCGGTCTCATGGCGCTTCCCACCCAGTGGGGCTTCGCCGAACAGGCCGCCGCCAAGCACGGGCAGACCGTCAGCCGCGACAACTGGCGCGTGGTGCTGACCTGGCACATCGCCGAGACCCGCGCCGAGGCTCGCGCCCAGGCCGGCGAGGGCCTGATGCGCTGGCACAATGAATACAACGTCGGCACCCTGATGCGGCCGGGCGCCGTGGCCTACAAGTCGCCGGACGAGGCCGTGGATATGACCGCCTTCAGCGACGGCGCGGTCAGCGTCATCGGCACGCCGGACGATCTGGTCGCGTCTCTGCGCGGCCTGATGAAGCTGAGCGGCGGTTTCGGGACGGTGATCGGCTTCGCCCACGACTGGGCGAACCGCGAGAACACTCTGCGCAGCTGGGATCTGGTCGCCCGCTATGTGATCCCGGAGATCAACGGCTATGTCGCCAAGCTGCGGGAGTCCCGGGAATATCTGGTCCAGCACCGCGAGTCGTTCGAACGCGCCGGGGCGGCGGTGATGCAGAAGATCATGGGCCACGAGGGCGCCGCGGCCGCGCTGAAGGAAACCATGGCCGCCCAGACCGCCACCACCGGCGGCCACACGCCGGATCTGCAAATGGAAAAGGCGCGCTAGGGACTTGATCGGGACATGGCGGAAGTTCGTCGTCCCATAATCGGCAGCCTGGCGGATCTGGCCAAGGTCGCCGGGGTTTCGCCCTCGACGGTGTCGCGGGCGTTGTCCGGCAATGCCCTGATCAGTTCGGCGACCCGCGAGCGTCTGGTGCGACTGGCCCAGGAGCACGGCTTCCAGCCCAATCAGCTTGCCAGGAATCTGCGACTGGGGCGGACTCAGGCGATCGCGGTGGTTCTACCGCTCGGCCATGAGACCGGCCAACACCTCTCGGACCCGTTCTTCATTACCATGCTAGGCTACCTCGCGGATGCGCTTACCGAGCGTGGGTTCGACCTGTTGCTGTCCAGGGTGATTCCCAAGGATGATACATGGCTGGATGCGATCGTTGATTCCGGCCGCGTGGACGGCGTCATCGTGGTGGGTCAATCCGATCAGATGGCCGTGCTGGACCGGGTCGCCGCCCGGTATGCGCCGTTGGTGGTCTGGGGCGCCCCGATGTCCGGCCAACGCCACCTCTGCGTGGGGTCGGACAACCGGCTGGGTGGCCAGACCGCCGCTCGCCATCTGATCGACACCGGTCGTCGGCGGTTGGCCTTCTTCGGCAATCCGGAAGCGCCTGAGATCGCCGAGCGTCGGGAAGGATTCCTTGAAGCCTGCCGCGCCGGCGGATTGGAGGCCCAATGCGAAACCCTGCCCGTCCCGCTGACCGCCGACGCGGCCCATGCGATGATCGCCCGGCGACTGGAGCGGGCGCCGGCGCCCGACGGGGTGATCGCCGCATCGGACGTCATCGCCATGAGCGCGATCCGCGCGCTGAGTGAGGCGGGCCTGAACGTGCCCTCGGACGTCGGGGTGGTGGGTTACGACGATGTCGCGCTGGCCGCCCAGACAACCCCGCCGCTGACGACCATTCGCCAGGATCTGGCCCGGGGGGCCGGTTTGCTGGTGGATCTGCTGTTCCGCGCCCTGGCGGGCGAGACCGTGCAGTCGGCGGTGCTCAAACCCACTTTGATCGTTCGGGGTTCGACCTGGCCGCTCAGGCCGGCGCCAGGTAGGCCCGAGCCGGCGGACTGACCTTCACCAGCAGGGTGGCGCCCGCCGCCGCCAGCATCAGGGCGCCCGCGAGGAGCAGCACGTTCCGCGGATCGCCCCCGAGAGCGCCGTGGTAGAATAGCGGCAGAGTCAACCCTTCGATCAGCATCGGGATGACGATGAACATGTTGAAAATGCCCATATAGATTCCCGTGCGCTCGGGGGGGATCGAGTCGGCCAGCATCACATAGGGATTGCCCATCATGCTGGCCCAGCCCAGGCCGATCCCGACCATCGGCGCTAACAGCCACATCCGATCGATAATTCCCGGCAGGACCAGCATCGCCAGGCCCGAGGCGGTCAGGCAAATCGCGTGCATCGGTCTAGCGCCTAGGCGACGGGTGAAAGGCGTCAGGGCAAACGCGGCGATGAAGGCCACGAAATTGTAGAAACCGCCGATCTGGCCGTTGACCAGCACCGCCTCGCGAAACCCCGGAGCGGCCGAACTGGTGGCGTGGAACAGGGAACGCGCCAGTGAGAAGGCGATATACTGCCAATAGCAAAACATGCCGTACCACTGAAAGAACATAGCCAGCGCCAGCTGGCGCATCGGCAGGGGCATTTCCACGATCGCATCGCGGATGTCCGCCAGGATCGAGGCCGCCGAAGCCGGGCGGCGGCGCATCTGCGCGATCTGGCTGTCGGTCAGCGGCAGTTCCCGGACACCGAGCACCGACCAGACGATCGTCACCAGCGACAGCACCGCCCCCGTGACGAAGGCGATCCGCGTAATGATCGGAATATGGTTGGCGTCCACGGCATCCTTGTTCATGCCGGCCAGCACCAGCAGCGACGGCGCCAGATAGGCCAGGGTCTGGGCCAGGCCCGTGAACGCGCTCTGGGTGAGGAAACCCAATGGCCGTTGGGCGCTGTCCAGCCGGTCGCTGACATAGGCGCGGTAGGGTTCCATGGTGACATTGTTGGCCGCGTCCAGGATCCACAGCAGACTGGCGGCGACCCACAGGGCCGGGCTGTAGGGCATGGCTAGAAGGCAAAGACTGCAGATCGCGGCGCCGATCAGAAAATACGGCGTTCGCCGGCCCCAGCGGGTTATGGTGCGGTCGCTCATCGCCCCGATCAGCGGCTGGACAATCAGCCCGGTGATCGGCCCCGCCAACGAGAGCAGCGGCAAGGTGGCTTCATCGGCGCCCAGATAGCTATAGATCGGCGTCATGTTGCTCTGTTGCAGGCCAAAGCTGAACTGCAACCCGAGAAAGCCGATGTTCATCTGGATGATTCGAGCCAGAGACAGCCGAGGCTTGGCCTGATCCTGAACGACGCTCATCCGATCCTCCCGCCCCCGATCCGGGGATTCACCCGTGCCGACGGTTCATGCCGCCGCCGATCGCCGATCAGCATAGTCAAATTGCAATCGATTGCAATTACCTCTTGCAATCGATTGCACGACCGGCCAACATGCACTTCAAGAGCAAACCATATTGCCCGGAGGGAACGTCTCATGAAGAAACCAATGCACCTGTTCGCCTGCGCCTCGGCGCTTTCCATCCTGGCCGGCGCGGCCCTGGCCAAGACCGCTCCGGCGGCCCCGGTCACCACCCCCGACTCTGGTGGCGTAGGCCTTTCGGAACTGGTGGTCACGGCCACCCTGCGCCCGGAACGTAAGATGGACACCAGCGTGTCGGTCAGCAGCGTCGGCGACGCGGTCATTCAACAGGTCGCGCCGCAGAGTTCCGCCGACCTGATCCGCTCGATTCCCGGCATCCGCTCGGAAGCTTCCGGCGGCGAGGGCAACGCCAATATCTCGGTGCGCGGCCTGCCGGTCGCCTCGGGCGGCGCCAAGTTCGTGCAGTTCCAGGAAGATGGCCTGCCGGTTCTCGACTTTGGCGATATCGCCTTCGGCACCGCCGACACCTTCGTGAAGGTCGACTACAACATCGACAAGGTCGAGCTGGTGCGAGGCGGCTCGGCCTCCACCGCCGCCAGCAACGCGCCCGGCGCGGTGATCAACTTCATCACCAAGACCGGCAAGAGCGACGGCGGCGCGGTCGGCCTGACCGAGGGGCTGGACTTCAACCGCACCCGGCTCGACCTCGATTATGGCGGCCATATCGGTGACCAATGGCGCTTCCACGTCGGCGGCTTCTACAACTATGGCACGGGTCCCAAATCGGTGGGCTACAGCGCCGAAAACGGCGGGCAGATCAAGGCCAACATCACCAGGGAGTTCGAGCACGGGTTCATCCGCCTGGATGCGAAGTTCCTGGATGACCGCGCTCCGGTGTGGCTGCCGGTTCCGGTGGGGATCAGCACGGTGGGCGGTGGAACCAAGTTCACCTCCCTGCCCGGCTTCGACTTCCTCAACGGCGCGCTTCAGACACCCTACCTGCAGAACCTGCTGTCGCTGGACCACAACGGCAATCGCGTCACCGACCATCTTTCGGATGGCTATCACACCGTGACCAAGGCCTTCGGCGGCGAGGTGTCGTTCGATGTCGGAAGCGGCATCCAGTTGGACGACAAGTTCCGGATGGCGTTCAATTCCGGCGGCTTCGTCGGTCCCTATCCGGGCAATGTGGACACCTCGGCCAATATCGCCAGCTCGATCGGCGGCGCCGGCTCAAGCCTGGTGGTAGCAACCGGCCCGAACGCCGGATCGGCCTATGCCGGACCCTATGCTGTCAATACGGTGATCTTCGACACCACCCTGCGCAACTTCAACGTCTTCTCCAACCAGCTGACCCTGAGCAAGACGTTCGACGCCGGCGAATACGGCCACGGCTCGCTGACCTTCAGCTACTTCCACTCCAACCAGACCATCGGCATGGACTGGCACTGGACCGACTATGTGCTGGGCGCCCAGGGCCAGAACGCGCCGCTTTTGAATGTGGTTAACGCCGCGGGAAAGACTGTCACCGACCACGGGCTGGTGGGCTACAACGCCGCCGCTTTCGGGAACTGTTGCGTCCGAAACTATGATGTCGACTACTCAATCGACGCGCCGTCCCTGAACGCGGACTGGAAGTTCCACGGTCTGGATGTGGACGCCAGTGTTCGCTACGACATCCAAGGCGCCCACGGGACCTATGCGGAATCCACCGGACCAGGCACGGCCATCGACGTCAACCAGGACGGGGTGATCTCGGCGCCCGAGCAGAGCGTCAAGGTGGTCAACAACCTGGCTGCCTCGCCGGTCAATTACACCAAGCATTATTGGTCCTATTCGGTCGGCGCGAACTATGAGTTCACGCCCGATCTGGCCATTTTCGGTCGCATCAGCCGGGGCGCGCGGTTCAACGCCGACCGGGTGCTGCCTGGCGACGCCAACGGCATGGTGCCCAACTTCGCGGCGATCAACTACGCCAACCAACAGGAGGTCGGCGCCAAGTTCCAGACCCGCTATCTGTCCGGCGCCATCACCGGATTCCACAGCTCCACCGCCGAACAGGGCAGCGATATCACCCCGGCGGGCCTGCTGATCATATCGCGCGACTACCGCGCCTACGGCGTCGAGGTCGAAGCCAACGCCCACTACGGGATTTTCAACCTGTATGGCGGGCTAACCTACACCGACGCCAAGATCACCGCCGACGCCCTGACTCCTTCAGACGTCGGCAACACCCCGCAGCGTCAGGCCCAGTGGGTCTATCAGGTCCGTCCAACGGTGACCTGGAAGGCGATCGCCGCAGGCCTGAACATCATCGGCGCCTCGGACGCGCCGGCCGATAATACCGATACCCTGATCCAGCCGGGCTATGTCGTGGTCGGAGGCTTCGCGTCCTACAATGTCACCGAGCGGTTGCAGGTACAGATCCACGCCGACAACATCTTCAACAGTGTCGGTGTCACCGAGGTCGATCAGTTCCCCAACGCCCACGGCGTGGGCTCGGCGCGCTCCATTCTGGGCCGTCGGGTGAGCGCGGGCGTGCGGTTCACCTTCTGATCGCGAGCCGCGGCGTGAGCGACGAAACTCCGGTGACGCCCGTCTCCCGCTGGACGGCCGCCCATGTCGCGGCCCTCGCGGATCACAGATCGGCGGCGATAATCGCCGCCGATAGTGTCCGGCGCGTCTCGGCCGGGCTCGACGTCTGGGATCTTTGGCCGGTGCAGGAGGACGATGGAGCGGTCGCCGGCTTCGATGGTTTCGAACTCTGGATGGC
Organism: Caulobacteraceae bacterium; assembly: GCA_025359665.1. GTDB lineage: Bacteria > Pseudomonadota > Alphaproteobacteria > Caulobacterales > Caulobacteraceae > Acaudatibacter. Next base: position 12,420 of record JANYFU010000056.1, on the reverse strand, counting down.
CCTGAGCGCCAAGGCGGTCGGCGACCCGGTTGACCGCCACGGCCGGGCGCGCATCCGGCTTCTGTCCCGGGATGGCGACGATCAATGGCGTGATCTTGGCCCGGTGTTCCCGGACGGTTGGTCGCCGGGGAGCCGGGAATGGTCGGGGTCCGCGATCGTCGACCAGCGGCGGTCCCGCGTCACCCTGTTCTTCACGGCGGCGGGTCAGCGCGGCGAACCCTCGCTAACCTACGAGCAGCGGCTGTTTCAGTCCTGGGCGCCAATCGTCGGCACGCAAGCTGGGCCCCGCCTGGGTCTCTGGTCGACGCCCCAACCATCGGTAGCCAGCGATGGTCGCTTCTATGATTTCGCCGACCAGGCGAAAGGCGTGGTAGGCCAGATCAAGGCGTTCCGGGACCCAGCGTTTTTCCGCGATCCGGCGGATGGCGCCGCTTATCTGCTGTTCGCCGCCTCCCTGCCGCCGCCATCCTCGGCCTTCAATGGCGCCGTGGGCATCGCCCGCGCCACCGATGACGGGGTGGAGACCTGGACGCTTCTGCCGCCCCTGATCCACGCGGATGGGTTGAACAATGAACTCGAACGGCCGCACGTCATTCACCGTCACGGCCTCTACTATCTGTTCTGGTCCACCCAGGCCGAAGTGTTCGCGCCGCACGGCCCTCAAGGTCCGACCGGGCTCTATGGCATGGTGGCGCCGTCGCTGTTCGGACCCTATGAACCCCTCAATGGGTCGGGCTTGGTAATCGCCAATCCCCCCGAAGCGCCGTTTCAGGCCTATAGCTGGCTGGTGACCAAGGATCTCAGCGTGAGCAGTTTCGTGAACTATCGAGGCGTCGGCGCCGCCGTCGCGCCGGAGGGCCAGGCGGCACGGGCTGTATTCGGCGGCGCTCCCGCGCCTATGGAGTCCATCCGTTTGGCGGGAACCAAGGCGTGGTGACCGACCGCTCCCCACTGGTCGCCGGCGTCGAACTGGGTGGGACCAAGGGAGTCGCGCTGATAGCGCGGGGGCGGCGGATTCTGAGGCAGGCGCGGGTTCCGACCACCCTTCCGGGTGAAACCCTGGTGGCCCTGTCCGAGAGGATCGCCGAATGGACCGGCGACCTGGGTCCGCTGGACACGCTGGGGATCGCCAGCTTCGGGCCGCTGGGTCTCGATGCCACGCGGCGGGATTTCGGGTTCATTACCCAGACCACCAAGCCCGGCTGGTCGAACATCGATCTGCTGGGTCATTTCCGGGCGCGGTTCGAGAACCCGATCGGGTTCGACACCGATGTCGGCGGGGCGGCGATCGCCGAAACCCTGTGGGGCGCGGGGGTTGGCCAGAGCGTGGTCGTCTATGTGACCGTGGGCACCGGCATCGGCGGTGGCATAGCGGTAAATGGCCAGCCGGTACACGGAAGCATCCATCCTGAGATCGGCCATCTGCGCATCCGGCGGGCGCCGGGTGATCCATTTTCCGGCATCTGCGCTTTTCATGGCGACTGCCTCGAAGGCCTGGCGTCGGGGCCGGCGATCGCCGCCCGGTCCGGGGCGCCGGCCGAGACTCTGGGGTCCGATCACACAGCGTGGTCGACCGTGGCCGAGGCCCTGGCCGAGATGGTCGTCAGCCTGATCCTGACCCTTTCGCCTCAGCGGATTCTGATCGGCGGCGGGGTAATGACGGGCAAGCCGTTCCTGTTTCCGATGATCCACGCCGCAACCCTGGCCCTGCTGGGCGGCTATGTGGCGGGCCTGACCCCGATTTCGCTGGCACGGATGGTGCGTCCGCCTGGGCTTGGGGACCGCGCCGGTCCCCTTGGCGCGGTTGCCCTTGGCTTGCGGGCCATGCCAAACCAGACGCACGCCGATCTCTGATCCCTCCACGGACCCACACCATGGGCGTCGCACAATGAAGAGCCTGCTGCTGTTCGGGGCCACCGGCGATCTGGCCCGGCGGATGCTGTTGCCCTCGCTGTTCGGCCTGGACGCAGACGGCCTGCTGCCGGACGACCTGCGGATCGTGGGCACCGCCCGCAGCGACCTGAGCGATCACGACTTCAAGACCCTGGCGGAGGCGTCGCTTGGCGACTTCATCGAGGCTGATCGGCTGAAGCCCGATCAGGTCGCCAAGTTCATCGCCCGCCTGCGCTATGTCCACCTCGACGTTTCGGCGCCGGAGCAGTTCATGGCCCTGCGCGACGCGCTCGGCGAGGCGCCGGGCGATGGCCTGAGAATCTTCTTGTCCACCGCCCCGTCCCTGTTCGGCCCGACCATCGCCGGGCTGGCGGCGGCGGGCCTCACCGGCGACCAGACCCGCCTGGCCCTGGAGAAGCCGCTTGGACACGACCTTGCCTCCAGCCGTGTAATCAATGACGCGGTGGCCTCGGTATTTCCGGAAGAGCGGACCTTTCGCATCGACCACTATCTGGGCAAGGAAACGGTCCAGAACCTGCTGGCGCTTCGGTTCGGCAACGCCCTGTTCGAGCCACTCTGGAACGCCCAGGGCATCGACAATATCCAGATCACCGTATCGGAAACCGTCGGCCTGGAAGGCCGGATGGGTTTCTATGACGATGCCGGCGCCCTGCGCGACATGGTCCAGAACCACATGCTGCAACTGCTGGCCCTGACGGCGATGGAGCCGCCGGCGCGGTTCGACGCCACCAGCGTTCGCGATGAAAAGGTCAAGGTGCTGCGCTCCCTGCGGCCCATCGACCGCCACACCGCCCCCACTCATACGGTGATCGGCCAATACGGCGCCGGCGCGGTGGGTGGCCAACCGGTCAGGGCCTATGCCGAGGAACTGGGCCGGCCCTCGACCACCGAAACCTTCGTGGCCCTGAAGGTCCATGTAGACAACTGGCGTTGGCGGGGCATCCCGTTCTATCTGCGCACCGGCAAGCGCCTGCCCGCCCGCCAGACCGAGATCTTCATTCAGTTCAAGGCAGTGCCGCATTCGATCTTCGCCGGCGCCGGCGCGGACTTGCAGCCCAATAAGCTGATCATCCGCCTGCAGCCCGAGGAAGCCATCACCTTGCGGGTGATGATGAAGGAGCCTGGTCTGGACCGGGCCGGCATGCGGCTGCGCGAGGCGCCGCTGGACATCAGCATTCCCAACGCCTTCGCCGATTCCCGCCGCCGGATCGCCTATGAGCGCCTGCTGCTCGACCTTCTCGACGGGGATCCGACCCTGTTCGTGCGGCGCGACGAGGTCGAGGGCCAATGGACCTGGATCGACGGGATCCGCGCCGGCTGGGCGGCCAACGGCATGACGCCCCGACCCTACGCCGCCGGCACCTGGGGTCCCTCGGCGGCGATAGCCCTGACGGAACGCGATGGAGTGACGTGGCATGATTGAAACGGCGATCCATTCGACTCTGGCGGCGGTGACCGAGCGCATCGTCCGGCGCAGCGCCCCCACCCGGCGCGCCTATCTCGACCTGATCGCCCGGGAGCGGGAGAACGGCGTCGACCGGCCGGTGATGAGCTGCGCCAACCTGGCCCACGGCTTCGCGGCGGCTGGCGAGGACAAGGCGGCGATCCGTTCGGGCAAGGCGATGAACATCGGCGTGGTGACCGCCTACAACGACATGCTCTCGGCTCATCAGCCCTATGCGCGCTATCCCGAGGCCATCAAGCTCTACGCCCGCGAGGTCGGGATCACCGCCCAGGTAGCGGGGGGCGTGCCGGCGATGTGCGACGGCGTCACCCAGGGCATGGCCGGCATGGAGCTGTCTCTGTTCAGCCGCGACACCATCGCGCTGTCGACGGCGGTGGCGCTCAGCCACGGCATGTTCGAGGGCGCCCTGCTGCTGGGCATCTGCGACAAGATCGTGCCCGGCCTGCTGATCGGCGCCCTGCGCTTTGGTCACCTGCCGATGATCATGGTTCCCGCCGGCCCGATGCCCTCGGGCCTGGCCAACCGCGAGAAGCAGCGGGTGCGGGCGCTTTACGCCCAGGGCAAGGCCAGCCGCGAGGAGCTCCTGGAGGCCGAGAGCGCCAGCTATCACGGCGCCGGCACCTGCACGTTTTTCGGCACCGCTAATTCCAACCAGATGATGATGGAGGTGATGGGCCTGCACCTGCCCGGCGCGGCCTTCGTCAATCCAGGCGCCAGGCTGCGATCGGCCCTGACCCGGGCGACCGTGCACCGGCTGGCGGCGATCGGCTGGAAGGGCGACAACTATCGCCCCCTGGGCCTTTGCGTCGACGAGAAGGCCATCGTCAATGCCGCCGTGGGCCTGATGGCCACGGCCGGATCGACCAACCACGCCATCCACCTGCCGGCCATCGCCCGGGCGGCGGGGATCATCATCGACTGGGAAGACATGGATCAGCTGTCCCAGGCGACACCACTGCTGGCCCGAATCTACCCCAACGGCGCGGGAGACGTAAACCAGTTCGAGGCGGCCGGCGGCATGGCTTTCGTGATCCGGGAATTGCTCGGCGCCGGCCTGCTGCATGGCGATATCCTCACCGTGGCCGGTGGCGGCCTGTGGGACTATGGCCGCTCGCCCAGCCTGACCGGCGACACCCTGGCGTGGTCCGCCGCGCCGGCCAAAAGCCGCGACGAGACACTGCTGCGCGGCGCGGCGGCGCCTTTCGCGCCCGATGGCGGCATGCGGCTGGTCACCGGCAATCTCGGCCGGGCCATCGTCAAGACCAGCGCCGTGGCCGAGTCCCTGTTGACTATCGAGGCGCCCGTCAGGGTGTTCACCGACCAGGAGGCGGTGCAGGCCGCGTTCGTGGCGGGTGAACTGGACCGAGACGTGGTGGTGGCGGTCCGCTTCCAGGGGCCGCGAGCCAACGGCATGCCGGAGCTGCACAACCTGACTCCGCCGCTGGGCGTGTTGCTGGACCGAGGATTCAGGGTCGCCCTGGTCACCGACGGGCGCATGTCAGGCGCCAGTGGCAAGGTTCCCGCCGCCATCCACCTGACGCCGGAAAGCCTGGGCGGCGGACCGATCGGCAAACTTAGAGATGGCGATGTCGTTCGTCTTTGCGCGCGCACCGGCGAACTTAGCGCCAAGGTCGATCCTAACGAATGGCGCGCGCGCGCCCACGCCGGACCGCCACCTGGAGCCGCGGGAACCGGCCGCGAACTGTTCGCGTTCATGCGACTTGGCGCCGATGGACCCGAACAGGGCGCCTCGGCGATGCTGGTGGCGGCGGGACTTTAAGACATGACCAATATCGACGAGCTGATGCGGCTCTCAAACATCATTCCGGTGCTGATCATCGACGATCCCGCCAACGCCCAGCCGCTGGCGCGAAGCCTGGTGGCCAAGGGCCATCCCGTCCTGGAGGTCACTCTTCGCACCCCCGCGGCGCTGGAGGTGATCGCCGAAATGGCCAAGGTCGAAGGCGCGATCGTCGGGGCGGGGACGGTCCTCAACCCCGCCGACCTGGACGCCAGCCTGAAGGCCGGCGCGCGTTTCATTGTCAGCCCGGGCCTGACTGAGTCCCTGACCCGCCACGCTATCGCCCGCGGCGTCCCGTTCCTGCCCGGCGTCGCCACGGCGGGCGATATCATGCGCGGGATCGACCTGGGCCTCGACCGGTTCAAGTTCTTCCCGGCGGTGGCGGCCGGCGGCATTCCCGCCCTCAAGGCCCTGGCCGCGCCGTTCGCCAACATCCGCTTCTGCCCGACCGGCGGCATCACCGAGACGACGGCCCCCGACTGGCTGGCCCTGGAAGCGGTGCTGTGCGTCGGCGGAAGCTGGGTTGCGGCGGGGCTGTGAGTCCCGCGCTCCCCGTGGGTTGACGCTCTCGACCCCTCTGCATAGTCCGGCGAGCAACCGCGTCGGCGGGTCTAAGAACAACATCAGAGGAAGCCCCAGGACATGCAGCGCCAGGATTTCGACGCCATCGCCGATCGTCTGCGCAACTGGGGCCGCTGGGGTCCGGAGGACCAGCGCGGCACGCTCAACCATATCGGCCCGGAAACCTTGAGGGACGCGGCGGCGACGGTCACCGACGGCAAGCTGTTCAACCTGGGCCTTAACTTCGACAAGAACGGCCCACAGATCGGATCGGGCCGGTTCAACCCCAAGCTCTACGCCACCGACCTGTTCACGCCGCTCAATCCGGCCAAGCCCAGCGCGGTCTATTCAGACGACGTGATCCACATGCCGCTGCAGGCCGCGACCCAGTGGGACGCCCTGGGCCACGTGCACTATGACGGGGTGCTCTACAACAACTGCAAAGCCTGCGACACCTTGAGCGAAAAGGGCGCCGCGCGGCTGGGGATCGAGCATCTGGCAACGCCGGGAATCATGTCGCGGGGCGTGCTGCTGGATATTCTGCGCCTGAAGAACGCCGAGCGGCTGCCGATCGACTACGCGATCACGGTCGACGATCTGAACGCCGCCTGCGCCGCTCAGGGCGTGACGATGCGCAAGGGCGATATCGTGCTGATCCGCACCGGCCATATTCAGCGATTTACCGTGGAGAAGGACCGGGCCGCGTTCACCGGCATGCAGCCGGGCCTCAGCCCTCTGTGCGCCGAATGGGTGCATGATCATTCGCTGGCGGCGGTCTGCGCCGACAACCTGGCCGTGGAGGTGATGGCGCCCGAGGGCCTGACGTCGGACATGCCACTGGCCTTCCACATGCTGTGCCTCAGAGATATGGGCTGTCCGCTGGGCGAGATGTTCAATCTTGACGCTCTGGCCGCCGATTGCGCCGAGGACGGACGGTATTCGTTCCTGTTGTCAGCGCCACCGATCGCCTTCACCAACGCCTTTGGCTCGCCGGTGAATCCGCTCGCCCTGAAGTAGCCGGCCACGGAAATGCCCGTTGCGTTGGCGGCGCCGCGCCCGTAAGCCCACACCCGTGAACCCGATCCTGATCATTACCGACGCCTATCACTTCGCCGCCGCCAAACATGTCGGCCAGCGCCGCAAGGGCGTTGCCGAAGAGCCCTATGTGAACCACCTGACCGAGGTGGCGGAACTAGTGGCGCGGGCCACGGCGGGCGCCGATATCGACGCCATCGTGGCGGCGGTGCTGCATGACACGGTGGAGGACACCGACACCAGCTTCGCCGAAATCGCCGACCGCTACGGATCACGCGTCGCGGGGCTGGTGGCCGAGGTGACCGACGACAAGACCCTGCCCAAAGCCGAGCGCAAGCGGCTGCAGATCGAACACGCCGCCCACGCCAGCCCCGGCGCCAAGGTGGTCAAGCTGGCCGACAAGACCTCCAACCTGCGCGCCCTGGCGGTCAGCCCTCCGAAGGGCTGGCCGGCGGCGCGGCGGGCCGAATATCTTGCCTGGGCGATCGACGTGGTGGCTGGATGCCGGGGAACCAACCCCTGGCTGGAAGGACAGTTCGACGCCGCGGTGGCGGATGTCGTCGCGACCGAGGGCGTCCTGGCCTGAGCCCTGGATCAGGTCATTGACGGAACTTCGCCTCGGCGATGTAGCCCAGGCGCCGATTGCCACTGGCCCTTGGCTGGCCTGTTTTGGCCCTTTCATGGCCCTTTTTGGCCTCCGGCTGGCCCTTTGGTGGCCCTTGGTCGGCCTTTGCTTGGCCGGTCCCTGGCCCGAAACGGCCCTCCAATGGCCCGAAATGGCCGGTCTCTAAATAGTTAAGATTTTGTTTTATATAGTATTTTTTTATCCGGTCGTTGTCCCCACCGCCGGAGTGCCGATCAGGAAGAGCCGATGGGCGGATGGGGATCGGCCACGACCCAAGGCGGCACGCACACTGGCGACATGTCGCAAAAGGAGCATCCCTGAGAGGCTTACGCTCATTTCACTATGAGAAAGACCGGTGAAAGATTTCAATATGTCACTTTTAAGCGTCTTAGTCAATTACAATTTACACGAAATGCAAAATTCGCGGTGACGGGCAAAAGGTGTGAAACATCACCCTGCGTGAAGTTCTTTGCATATGGCTTCGGTGGATATCCTCGATGTTTCGCAAGATTGAGGCGGAACAGGCGGGATTGCCGGCGGATAGCACACCCAAGCGCCCGACAGTCGATCTGCAAAAGATCTTCGACGCAATTGATCCGGTTCGAGCGGCGAGGAATACGACCGCTGGCGATGACGGCCTGCACGCCGTATCTGTCGAATAATACGGCGGGGGTGAGAGGAGCGTTTGAGGTGCGGTTTGGGAGGTAGCCGCTTGCAGGCTTCGTTACGGGGCAGCGCCTGAACCGGTAGCGAATTTGTTCGCGCATCCCAAATAGAGTAGTTGTATGCCCCAGGTTCCGGTTCCACCGCCTTTCGGATTACTCCCATTGGGAGTAGTGTCAAGCGTGCTTCTAAAAACAGGGGTTATGACGATGGCCGATCTCAAGCGGATTTCGGCAGACATGAAGACCAAGGACGACGCCTTCTTCAAGCGGCTCGGCGCCCGCATCGCTCAGGCCCGCAAGCAGATGGACATGACCCAAGTCCAGCTCGCCGAACGGCTGGGCATCGCCCAGCAGACTCTGGCCCATTACGAGGTTGGTCGAGCCCGCATCGCCGCCGACCTTTTGCCGGTCCTGGCCGAGGTGCTGGAGCTGTCGCTGGACGAGATGCTGATCGGTCAGCCGGCCGCCCGGCCCGCTGGCAAGCGCGGCCCCGCCTCACGCCTCCAACAACAGATCGAGGCCATCGGCCAACTCCCCAAGGCCAGGCAGCGCGTCGTCTCCGAAGTCCTCGACGCCATGCTCGCTCAGCACGCCCTCTAGGAGCCCCCCATGCCCGCTAACCCGGCCCTGATCGAGAAGCTCAACACCCTGCCCAGGGACCGCCTGGCCGAGGTCGAGGACTTCGTGGATTTCATCCGCCAGCGCGACCAGGACCGCGCCATCGTCCGCGCCGCCGGCGCCGCCAGCGCGCCCGCCTTCGCCGCCGTCTGGAGCAACCCCGAGGACGACGCTTACGATGCCCTCTAGGGCCGCCCCCGCCAGGTCCAAGCCTCAGGCCCTGAGCTTCGGCGCCATCGTCCTCGTGCCGTTCCCATTCACCAGCCAGGCCGCCTCCAAGCAGCGGCCGGCCGTCATCGTCTCCAGCCGCGCCTACAACGTCGAGCGCCCCGATCTGATCATGCTTGCTATCACAAGTCAGCTACGCCCCACCCCCGCCCCCATGGGCAAGAGTTGGGGCGAGGTCTGGCTGCGCCACTGGCAGGCCGCCGGCCTCATCAAGCCCTCCGCCGTCAAGCCGGTCTTCGCCACCCTGGAACAGGGCCTGGTCATCCGCCGGCTCGGCGCCCTGACGCCCGAAGACCAGGACGCCCTGCGCCAAGCCATCGGCCAGATCATCGGCTGAGGCGCCGCCGCCAGCCGGCGGCTACATCGATGCGCCACCCCAAGGCTCGGCTCTCAGCCGCGCCTCTGGCGGAGCCTGTTAGCAGCTCTCAAGACAGAACGATTCGACGCGGCCGATCTGCCAGACAGACGCCAGCCACTCGCCGTCGATCTCCGAGGCTTCGCATCTAGGGATCGCGACAGCGATCATGCCAAGCCCTCAGCGGAGGCGGACGGGCGGGTCCACCCCGAGGCCGTAGGCCGAAGCCCGCCAGCGGGGTTGAGGCGGCCGGCCGGCTCCGCTCCTCACCACACGTCCCCAGGACGCCACAGCCGCCCCTCAGGGCGCCGGGATCGCTAAGGGCCTCCGGCCCTTGGCTCAGGTCCAGGCGGGGGGCTGGCGCAGTCGTCGGGTGGGCGTAGCCCACGCGATGAGGATATGCGCCATTGTCCAGAAAGTCGGATCACGCAGCCGCTGGACGAGGGACCGCTGAGGGTGTCGGGCGAGAGCCTGACCGCAGGGTCGAGTGGGCGTAGCCCAAGCGACCCGTATATGCGCCCTTGTCCGTAATTCCGGCCAAGCTTCCTCGGCCAGAGCGATCTTCTCGGCGTCGCTTCAAGACGCCCCCACAGCCAAGCTGTGCTCATCCGCCGCCACAAAGGCTATCCTGCCATCGACCTTCAAGGCCTTGGATCGCACCATGGCGTAGAGCGGTGGCGTAAGGCTGCCGCGCACGGTCGGCGGCGCACATCGCGGATTGTCAGGGGAGTTCAGGGGGATGGAGGATTCCGCACCTCGCGGCCACCCCGGACGAGGTGCAAAAAGGCGTGGCGCAGCAGCGACTTACCCGACCCGCACCTCGCGCCCTTTTATCCTGCCGTAAACGATGGGAGGGCCCTGGCGTACATTCGGCGGCGCGCCTCCCCGTGCAGGATCGTAGCGCCTTGGCGGGGATTCGGCGGATCGCGGCCCTAAAGCGGCACACGTCCCACCTCACCCCCACGTACTCCGACTTATCAGAAATCAATATATGGCAACAAATAGCACTTCCAAACTATCTGCTTAACCAGTCCCCCAGAAATTATAACATACAAATTTCCATGCCTTGTCGCCTGGCTGATCGAGTACAGCTTAACATTATCGTTTCGATCTCTCTTGCACTCCACTATTTGCGACAAGTTGTAGTCGCAGCCAGTATCTCCAATGAATGAGATTTCGTTGCCACGCAGGACTTCATTGGCTCTTTCTGGAGTATCGCCAATATTCACACCAAACGCTTCTCCACGAAGGACATTTCCCTCATAGAAGTCTTTGTGGTTGGGTTGGATTCTCGGAGAAGCATGAGCACCACCCCCACATAGAGCTAGCGCAAATAGTGTGAGGATCGCGATTCGCATCCCGCATTCCCAGGTGGCTCTCGCCGCTCCGCGTGAGGAAGTCATAAGCGCCACCTTCATGTGATTAGCAGGCGTTCGTAGTGGAGATACGAGACCCTGTGCATGTGTGCGACGCAGGGGTGGCGGACGTTCCAACTTGACCACTATCCCTCCATCCGGGCGTTACGCCCCTTGGAGTAGGTATGGAGCCAGTTGAACCTGGTTTCGCGCCTTCAAGAACACGAGCCGCTCCTGAGTTGCTGTTCGCATCTCCAGGCTTTCCGTCAGGCCAGAAGTTATATTTTGTGGGGCCGGGCTTATCGGGTGTTCCGGCGATTTTATCGACGGCGTTGCCAGACTTGACGACCGCGTCGTCCTTGAATCCGATCTTGTTCAGATCAACAACCTTCGTGACATCCGTCCCCTTGCTCCACGCCGCCCTATCACCCTGCGTGGTCTTTGAGCTGAGGTTGCCTTGCTCTTCGACAAGTTGCCCCGGATGCCCACTGTCATTGCTCTGAGGACCATAAGAATACCTCGCCCTGACGGAGCCGTCGGAGTTCGTGACCACGATGAATCCGTGATTTCCGATCCCCAAGACGCTCCTAAATATCAAATAGGATTCAGTCCCCGTCGGATCGGTCTTATCCGTCGGGTCATCTCCGACGTAGGCGTAGAGATTCGGGTCATCAGCCTGCCCGATCGGGTCTGTCTGCAGGAACCGCCCACTCCCTGGATCATATGCTCTAGCCTTATAGTGCCAAAGCTGCGCCTGAGACAGAGCCAACTGCCCCGTGTAACCAAACCCCGGCACGGACCAACTCGAAGGGTTGCCATAGGGATCATAGGTATAGGTGTTGGTCACCGATCCGGCGGCGTTGGTGGTGGCGATGATCGAGCCCTGACGGTCGGCGATCAGCAGGCTGGCGCTGGCGGTCGTCAGGGCCGCTCCTTCGAACCAGATCACCGGATTGTCGACGCCGGAGCCATGGACGTAACGGCGCAACAGGTTTCCGGCGCCGTCGTATTGGGCGACAAGGGCGTCGTTGTCATAGAGATACTGGGTAACCACGCCTCCCGCCGTGGTCTGCCACAGGCGGCCAAGGGGATCGTAGGCGAGCGTGATGACGCTCGCGTTCGTGGCCACGACGGTCTTTTTCGTCAGCCGGTTTTCGCCGTCATAGGCATAGGCGTAGAGGCCATCCGGCGTTCGGGTGAGATTGCCGTTGCAGTCATAGCACGCGCCCGACGTCGCGCAGGGCGCGCCGACCGCCGCGGTGGCGGCGTCGCGGTTGAGGCCGTCGGCCACCGTGTTGACCGTCTGGGACGAGGGCGCCGTCCAATCGTAGGAGCTGTTGGTCGTGGAGGCCGTGACCACCTGGCTGGCCGGGGAATAGCCGAAGCCATAGGTCACCGCGCCGCTGGTGAGAGCATGGGCCAGGCTTGTCACGCGGTCGGCGCTGTCGAAGCCGATGTTGCTCTGGGTGGTTCCGCGGCCATTCCACGCCAGGCGTCCCAGGTTGTCGTAGCCGAAACCGACGCCCACCGCCCCGCCGGCTATACCTACCCATTCGAAAAAGTTGGCGGCGTCGAACGCGTAGGCGATGCCCTGAGCATCCGGCCAGCTGAACGACAATCGATTGCCCGCGCCGTCATAAGAGAAGGAGACGGCGCGGCCATAGCTAGTCTCGATCAGGCCGCCGGCCCGCTTTGTCCCACGTCCAGGCGACGCCGACGTTCCCCTGATTGGCGTAGAGGGCGCTGAGGCGGCGGCCAAGCAGATCGTAGGCATAGGCGACGTCGTTGGTCGTGTTGG
>JANYFU010000051.1 GCA_025359665.1 Caulobacteraceae bacterium | reverse complement strand
CCGCCGGAAGATCTCGAACAGCAGGGCGTCTTTCGAGCCGAAGTGATAGTTGATGCTGGCCAGATTGACCCCAGCCTCGGCGGTGATGTCCCGCACCGATACGTTGCGAAAACCATGAATCGCGAACAGCCGCTCGGCCGCCGAAAGCACTGCGGCCTTGGTGGCGGCGTCGTTATCGGCCACGGGGGCCGGATCTTCCTGAGGTTGGGCGGTCAGAGAGTCGGTCATTGGCGGATCGCGTTCACAAGGGTCGAACACTCTCGTCCGATGGCCGCCCCAGACGCAATTCATTTTAGAATTGCGTCATCCAAATCGAGGCGAGCGGTAAAGTGCGGTCACGCTGCGGCGATCGCCTTTTCGATGTCTTGGGTTCCGTGGCCGGTGAGGTCCTTGGCGATCTCGGCCATAAGCTTGGCCGACAGCGCCTTGTGATAGTGCTTGCGCAGTTCGCCCAGGGTGCGAGGCGCGGCGATGATGACGAGTTCGGCGATATCGCCGTTCAGCACCTGACGATTGAGCAGGTCGGCGACCTCCGCCGCGAAACCTTCTTCCGCGCCGTGTTTGTCGTCCGGATTGTCCGAGCCGGTCGGGTGGTGACCGCCCGCGCCGCCCCCTTCGCCACCGCCCTTGCCGACCGGGACGGAATCGAGCGTGGGATTGGCCTCGTCGCCGCTGTTGCGAAACAGGTGAAGTATATGGCCGTCCGCGACAGCCACGGTCGCGCCTCTGGGAAGCTGCACGAAGAATCTCCTTGTTTGAGTAAACGGTGAACCGCGACCGCTTCAGTATATGAACGCCGTCGGACGCCTTTGGTTACAAACGACCTGTCCGGCGGGCCCTGGACTTGGAATGACGAAGAGACACCCTCACACGCTCAAGGAGCCCGCGACGGTGACCGCGAAAGCGAACATCTGGCCCAGCTTGGCCGGCAAGGTTCGGCTGATGATCACTCCCTGAATAAATCACAGCTGGCATGTGCCCCTGTACCTGTCGGCCCCGGGCCTATCGGCGCGCAATGATCCAGGTCCACCGTCTGCTCCAGCAATTCCGCGGGCCCTTCCTGGGCAAGTGCAATCCGATCCGTCGGTTCTGGGGCAGCTTCGATCTTGCGGTGACGCGGTTTTCGGGCCGCAAGGCGCCGCCCATCCTGGCGGTGCGCCCCACATGCCGGACACGGTCGCGCGGGAGGCTTACAGCCACGAAGTGTCGAGCGCCGGTTTCGCCGAGGCCCAGGTCGAACCCGCCGATCTCGCGCATTGGGACCGCGCAAATCTGGAAGGCCCATCTGGCCCCATCGGCCATCCGCCCACGAACGCCCGAAGGACAGTTGCTGAGTTCGGCGGCCGTTTGATTGCTTGAGGATCAGACCGTTACGCGGCCCTTCAGGCTCTTGAGCCAGGGGACCAGCAGCGCGTTCACCTCGTTCGGCCGCTCCTGCTGTGTCCAATGTCCGCAGCCGGGAAGCACGTGGCCGCCTTCGAGATTCGGCGCGAAGCCGCGCATCACCTCTATGGGATCGGCGGCCGCGCCGAGCATGTTGAACGCGCCGTCGCGGTCGCCGGCGATGAAGAACGCCGGCTGCTCGATCTTTCGGTCCTTGAACTGTTGCAGATACTCGAAGTCGCGGGTGTGATTGCGATAACGGCTGATCGAGCCGAAGAAGCCGGACTGCTCGAACTCGTGAACATAATAGTCGAGATCGGCGTCGCTCAGCCATGCCGGGAACACCTCGGGATCCTCTAGGCCTTCGAGCAGAGTGGCGCTGGAATCCTTGTTCATCGGCCAGGAGCCCGGCTTCACATCGCCGGAAATCGCGAAGTAGAAGCGCCGCAGGAAGTCGCGAGGATTGGCGTCGAACACCGCCTCGGCCTTGCCGACCTCACGGAAATAAGACTGGTAGAAGAAGTGGTTCTTGTCGTCGAACAGCTCTTTCATGATGTCGTCGAACGAGCGCGTCGGAACGCCGGTGTAGACCACCGACAGCGCCGCCACGGCCGTGAAGATCTCCGGGTGGATCAGAGCCGAGTTGTAGACGATCGGCGCCCCCCAATCGTGCCCGATGAGGATGGCGCCGCGATCCGGCGACAGCGTCCGCGCGACGCCCGCGACGTCACTGACGATGGCCTGCATCGAATAGTCGGCGACCTCGGGAAACTTCTGCGACCCGTTGTAGCCACGCGCGTCGATGGCGCAGGCGGTAAAGCCTGCCTCTGCGATCGGCCCGATCTGATGGCGCCAGCTGTACCAACTCTCTGGAAAGCCGTGCACCATCAGCACCAGCGGCCCCTCGCCCTCGATAGCGGCGCGTATGGTCGCCGTCCCGGCGTCGATCATGCGGAATTCAGGCACGGTGGCGTCCTTGGCTGTCGAACTGGTCGCCGCGCAACCTTCGCTACAGCAGGGTTGAATTCAACAGATTTTCAAAACGCGTTCTGTTTTTCGATGAGCGCGTCATCAACCGAGGGCCTTGCGCCGGTCCCCGGCGGCATGGCCGAGCGGCCGGCGTTCCAGCGGGCCATGACGTCCACAATGCCGAAGGGGCCGCCGTAGATGTGAAGGCGCCCCTCAGAGGCCAGCCCTAACCTGCGTAAGCAAGCGTCTCGCCTCATCCACAAAGCGGGTGACAACCTCTTCGGCGAACGGGTTCTGTGTCTGGATCGCCGTAAACAGTTCGAAACTGTCCGCGCCGATCAAACCGCACAGTTCCAGCAAGTGCTGATAGGACGGCGTTTTCAGATGCTCGTCGGGAATGCCGATGTTGACCAGCGACCGGCCGATGAGGTGGGTCAGCGCCTGGACATAGGCCATCTCCCGGTCGTGCTCTTCCGGTGTGGTGACGGTCACTTTCAGACCGAGAAAACGACCAAACGCCGCAACCTGTTCGTACCGGCTACCGCGCACCGGACAGACCACGAAGCGCAGGCCCGGCAGCCCGCCCTTGGCGCTCTGCGGCCCGAACAGCGGGTGGGTGGCCACCAGGTCGGCATGGGCGGGCAGGATTTCGGTCATCCACCGCGCCGGCGGCATCTTGACCGAGCCGACGTCGACCACGAGAGCGCCGGGCTTCACATGCGGGGCCATGGCGGTGAAGACATCGCGCATTGCGCCCACCGGCGCGGCCACCACCACCACCTCGCGGGCCGCCGCCTCGCTCAATGATCCAAAGGGCACGCCCAGCGTCCTGGCCGCCGCCTCCGCCGCGGAAGCCACGTCCGTTGCGAGCAGATCGAAGTGAGGTCGGAGAACACCCGCGGCCAGTTGGCCGAACTGTCCGAACCCAACAATGCCCAGGCGTTTCATGACAGCTGCTTAGGCCGGCCATCGACGCTTCGCAAAGCGTCGGGCCGATGTGTTGGCTTCGCGATCAGGCCGCGGCGATCGCCTTTTCGATGTCCTGGGTTCCGTGGCCGGTAAGATCCTTGGCGATCTCGGCCATAAGCTTGGCCGACAGCGCCTTGTGGTAGTGCTTGCGCAGCTCGCCCAGGGTGCGAGGCGCGGCGATGATCACCAGTTCGGCGATGTCGCCGTTCAGCACCCGGCGGTTGAGCAAGTCGGCGACACCCGCCGCGAATCCCTCTTCGGCGCCGTGTTTGTCGTCGGGGTTGTCCGAGCCGGTCGGATGGTGGGCGTGCGAGCCGTTGCCTTCGTCGCCGGCCTTGGCGACCGGCAGCGCATCGAGCGTGGGATTGGCTTCATCGCCGCTATTGCGAAACAGGTGAAGTATATGGCCATCCGCGACGGCCACGGTCGCGCCTCTGGGAAGCTGCATCGACGAACTCCTTTATCGGACAAACGGCGCCCCTCGACCGCACCGGATCAAGAACGCGGTCGGACGACTTTGGTTACGAACGAACCGCCTTCGTCAGCTCGGCCATCCAGGTCCACCGCGGATCCGGCCCCGGCGGCCCGCCCGGCATGGTGTTGGCCACATAGGCCACTGCCGTTCCGCTCTCCTGATGGGCGAAGCCGAGCCGCCCGCCCGCGCCGGCATGGCCGAACGAGCCCTCGCCGAGCATCGGGTTCATCTCGCGCGGCAGCTCATAGCCCAGGCCATAGCGCATCGGGCCGCCGATCTGCAGCGAACCCAGGTCGCCGGCCGCCACCATCTCGCCGGTGCGCAGCGTCCGCGCCGCGTCCACCGTCACCGGCGCCAGCAGCCGCACCCCGTCCACCTCGCCGATCAGCGCCGCATACATCTTCGCCAGCGACGCCGCGTCGGTCACCGCGTTGCCCGCCGGCAGCTCCGCCGCCCGGCCCTCGCGGTTGTTCATCCGCTGGATCAGCTCGCCGGTCTGGGCGAACGAGTGCAGCACGATCCTGGCCAGGCGGGTCGTCACGTCGACGCCCATGCCGGTCAGCAGCGCCGTCAGCTGCGCGGCGTCCAGCCCCGGCCCCACCTGGAAATACGGCGCCACCCTCGGCTCATCCACGGCGGGCATGCCGATCCAGAAATCGAGGCTCAGCGGCGCGGCGATCTCTTCGGCGAACACCTCCGCCACGCCCTTGCCAGTCACCCGCCGCACCTCCTCGGTCAGCATCGAGCCATAGGTAACCGGGTGATAGTGGCACGAGGCTCCCGTCTCCCACACCGGCGCCATGGCCTCCAGCGCCGGCAGGTGCCTTTCGGGATAAAGCAGGTCCAAGGCCTCGACGCCGCTCTGCGGCTCGACCCCGGGTAGCCCGACCGAGTGGGTCAGCACATGCCAGACCCGCGCATCGCCCTTGCCGCCGCCGGCGAACGCCGGCCAGTAGTCGGCGACCGGCGCGTCGTAGTCGATCAGCCCGCGCTCGGCCAGCCGATGGACCACTGTCGCCGTCGCCGCCTTGGTGCAGCTCATGATCACGGTCAGGGTTGTCCTGGCCATAGGGCCGGTCGTTCACCGTGTCGCGCCCGGCCCACAGATCGACCACCTTCTCGCCGTGGCGATAGGCGCACAGCTGCCCCCCGCCGGTGTCGGCGGCCTGGGCGTGGACGAACGCGTCGCGGACGCCTTCGTAGCCTTTGGCGGTGAATCCGTTGGGGGTCATGTGTGGGGTTCCGGTTGTTCTTTGATCGTCTGGGGTCCGTTTAGCACATGACGGGTTCCCAGATTGGGCATCGGTGCGCTCCGCCGGTTGGCTGCTCGATCTCGCGGCCCGGAGCTGATGAGTGCGGAGGGTGAGCATAATCCACTCAGATGTAGGATGTTCTCAGTTCGAATTGGGCAAGCCGAGGACGTCAACCTTTCACCTGTAGGACGAATAGAGATATTCGCCAGCATCCTCGCGGTCAGTGAGCTTTGCGTCCAAACGAAAACGCGTCCCCACAGGATAATTCTCGCTGAGACGCTTCGAACACTCAACGCGCATTTCTGAAGGATAACCCTGCCCCTCGACAGGACGAATATGAACCTTGCCGTGACGTCCCGACGCGCTGTCCGGGATATAGCTCTCAACAATTACACTGAGGTATGGCTCTAGCAATTTGGCCATCGGTTTTCCTCTCACTGGCTGATGGAAAACTATAGACCATCGCCCCCGTCCGTCTTCAACTCTGGGCGGTGTGTTTCACCAAGCGATGCCGACCTCAACTCCAACGTGGGACCGCCGCGGGCCGGGACGTCTCGCCTGCGCTGTGTGAGGGAACGCGCCGGCTGCGCGGCGGGTGCGACCGCGCGCCGGGTTCCGGCGTGCACATAACCGTGGCTTGATAGACCGGGCCTCTTCAGCGTTAGTGGTCCTCAGGGCGGTCTTTAGCAAAAACATGGCAACAGAGATTCTTGACCTTGAGGGCCAAGGCGAAACAGCCGGCGACGAAGACGTCAGCGCCGTTGCCGTCGCCGCCGAGCCCGTCTCACTTGCTAATCTCTCGCTGCAAAAGGCGATCGCAGTTGCACGCGACCGTTTGTTGGACCGCTCTCTCCGCAACAAGCTGATCAGCACTAGTCTGACGTCTGAACGCGCGCGTCAGGTTCGATTGGTCGATGAAGCATCCGACGAGGTGTTCGCACTCGTTCAAGGCGGGACGTTGATGTCCTTTTCAGCCGGATCACGCGGCGTTCGCCGCGCCGAGATTGCTGCCGGCGTAGAGGACGTTGACCAAGCAGATTGGGGTTCCTCAGCCGACGACGAGCCCGGCTTGGGTCGGCGTGCCACTGCGCGTCGAGACAACAGGCTGAAAACCCGCCTCACGCCTGACGGGCTCGAGAAGCGCCTTACCAGCCTGTTTTATGAGGGCCAGACGATCGAGGAGGAACAGGGCGTCAGCGTCCTGTTCCTCGCCGCGGGCTTTCTGGAATGGCGGGAGGCGAAGCAATCAGACGTTCAACGCTTCGCACCGCTGGTCCTGCTGCCGGTCGAGTTAACCCGCACAGGTGCGGCGGATCGGTTCAAGCTCAAGGGGCGTCCAGAGGATCTGTTCGCCAACGTCAGCCTCCAGGCGTGGCTGAAGGAGCAGTTCACCATCGAGTTGCCTGATCTCCCCGAGGGCGACGACTGGCGTCCTTCGGCTTATTTCGACGCCGTGCAGCACGCCATTGGCGAACGACCCGGCTGGGCCGTCCGGCCCGACGAGATGGTGCTTGGTTTTTTCTCGTTTTCGAAATTCCTACTTTGGCGCGACCTGGACGCGGCCGCATGGCC
Source organism: Caulobacteraceae bacterium (assembly GCA_025359665.1). Classification (GTDB taxonomy): domain Bacteria; phylum Pseudomonadota; class Alphaproteobacteria; order Caulobacterales; family Caulobacteraceae; genus Acaudatibacter. The sequence continues at coordinate 653 of JANYFU010000051.1, read as the reverse complement.
GAATCCCGAGGCACTTCTCGACTGCCGACTTCTCCGCGAGGTCTTGCTGCGCGACGACGGCGATGAATTGGACGACATACCCATCATTCAGGACGGCGAGTGCATTGATGATGTCTTCAAGCCGATAGACCTCGTCCACGTGACCGACGCCGACAGTTCTCAAGCCATCGCCATTCAGGAGGCGATGGCGGGCAAGAACCTCGTGATTCAAGGCCCGCCCGGGACGGGCAAGTCCCAGACTATCACCAACATCATCGCCGGGGCGGTGAAGCGCGGCAAGCGCGTGCTCTTTATTGCGGAGAAGATGGCGGCGTTGGAGGTCGTCCATCAGCGCCTAGTGGATAAGAAACTGGGGCCGATGTGTCTTGAGTTGCACAGCCGAAAATCCTCCAAGACCCAAGTCCTGGAACAGATCAAGCAGGGGCGCGCCGCAGCGGCGCCTCCGAACTGGTCGCCCAAGCTATTTGACGAACTGCAGGAAATCCAACAACGCCTGAGGGATCACTCGAACCGGCTTCACACCCTCCACGGTGTCGCATTGAAGCCGTTCGATCTGCTGGGCCGCATCTGTCGGCTGAAGACCACGGGCGCTCCGGCGCCAGATTTTATGTTGCCAAGCGCTGCTTTGTGGTCCCTCGATCAAATCGAGACGG
>JANYFU010000596.1 GCA_025359665.1 Caulobacteraceae bacterium | reverse complement strand
CTGAAGGCCGCGTCCGACTTCCGACATTCGCGCCAGCCACGCTGCCTTCGGGTCCGAGGCCGGCGAGGGCGCCTATGACCGCCTGTCTCGACGCCCACTTCGCCAGCCTAGGCTGCTACGCCGCGCAAATCGAACGGGCTTGGGGCGTCCCGCGGCTGCGTCGCGCCGCTAGGCTGGAGCCCCCTCCACCGCTTCGCGGTCCCCCTCCCCCAGCGGGGGAGGAGAAACGTGCCTCCAACCTCTCTATTCTCCCTTCGGCGCCCGACCCACTCCGGACATTGGCGGTGGGATCTTCAATCTATCGCACCACCACCACCTGCACCCCCCCGGCGTCGGCGACGATCCGCCACTGGCGGTCGGCGGTCCAGGCCGGCAACCCGTCGCGGAGCGCGAGAGCGAGGGAAAAACGGTCGCCAAGCGACAGACCGGCCGGCGCCGTGACCGCTCGCAAGCGCCCGGCCGCCGCCGCCAGGTCGGCGTCTGCGTCGATCACGGTGATCGGCAGGGGGCCTGGCATCGCGTCGACCTCCGACGCCGGCATCCCGGCGTGGATGAAGTGGCTGATAACCTCCGCGAGATTGACGGCGCTGATGCGCGACGCGTCGATCTCCGACGCCGGGCTCGTCCTTCAGCAGGGCGAGCAGCGCCGAAGCGTCGAGAACGACCCCGTCACTCACCGCTGTCGGTGCGTCGATTGTTCAAAAAGGCGTCGACGGAGGTCTCGGGCTTGTCGGCGGTGTAGCGCCTGGCCAGCGCCTGGGCCTTGGCGATCGACTGGGCGAGCGTCCGCAGGACAACGCCGTCCGGCAGTTCCTCGACCACCAGGGTCCCGCCGTCCGAAATCCCAAGACGTTTGCGCAGGTCGGCGGGAAGGCTCATTCGGCCGTTGGCGGCCACCGTCACCTGGATTGTCATGGGTTGGACCGTGTTTCCAATGCCAGAGACCATGTCGCGTCCAGGCTTCAATGCCACAGGCCGCGCTGTGCGTCATGGCGCTAGGTGGCGGCCCGCTTTCCGTCTCTGGTCCACGCCGCGATCGACGCCAACCTCGTCAAGGGGTGGTTTCGAGGCCCTTTGCCGGAAACGGGCAAGCGGCGGACCTAGAGGCCCTGCGAACCGCTCTCCGCGGTTCCCGGCCCTGGCCGCCGCTAGCCGTCATCTCGGCGCCGCATCACCCTGAAGCGGATATTGCGAGCGGCGGCGGAGGGTGGAGAGCGGACACTGACGTGCGTGCTTAAATCGGATATACATCCCGATAAGCTCGGAAGGAACTCAATCGGGGGCACAATGCCGTTGGTCTTGATCCCGTTTGCGATCTTTTTCGCGTGCTGTGTCGCGCAGTTCTTCTTCCTCGAACGTGTCAAACGGGCCCTGGCCGCTCGCCACCCTGACGAGTTACAGGGTCTCTTGGGTAAATCGTTCTTTAGCTTTTCCGGCAGCGCCATAGCCAAGTTTGCTTGGCAGCGACGCGATCTCAACCTGAACGACCGGGAACTCACCAAGGTTGTAAAGGAATTCAAGCTCCTGATGTTCATAGCATACGGCGCTTGGGGCCTTGTCGCGCTTGCCATCGTCACCGGTATTGGCCAGCAGACGCTGTCGCTTCACTGGCTGCTTGGCCAAGCGGGGGGGCCTTCCGTTCAGCCTGAGGCTGCCAACGCCGCAGCGAACACTACCGGTTCGGTTATGACTCCGGCCCTTGATGTTATGTTCCCGGCCGCGTTCGCGGTGAACCTCATCTATCTATTGCTTGCCTGGCGCCTCAGCGTGCGCTGGAATTCGATCCCTTTAGGTGGGATGGCCACCCTGGGCGATCCTCTAGCTGTGCTTGGTATCATTTGGTGGTCGGCACCGGCGACGCGCGACGAACAATTTCTATGGCTACGCGCCGTGACCCGGACTGTTTTCGTCCTGGGCGTTGCCGCAACCCTCGCAGTGTTCGCCCTCGCGTTCTCGACGGCACGCTGAGCAACACCCAGCGAAGCAAAGAGTTGCTCCCGGTCGGCTGCGGGTCGCGTGCAGCCTCGAGCGCGTGTCCTGCAAATGGACGTAGCCGGTCGGCCGGGACGACGGAGCCGGAAGCGGACCCGTGGAGATGGCGCCTAGGGTGGAACTCGACGCTAGCCGGAGATTGGTGCGGGTCGTGGCTCTGGATCGGTTGACCCGCATGGAGCAGGCACGGAATCAATCCGATAGCCCGCGGCGCCCAGTCCATGTTTCAAAGCTGTCGCGACCCTGTCAATGTCGCCGCGACCAAAAATGCTGGCGGTCGGTTCGACCTCGACGATGAAATATCGTGGGTCAGCTTCCATATCTGCCGCGTGGCTGCAAAGTGGAGCGGGGTCCACCGGCATGTTCTGGGCTCAAACCCTCAGCCGCACCCCCTTTGCTTCGATGGCATAGAGCGTTCTCCCTAGATCATCTGTGGCGTGACCAACGCTAGCTTCCAGGCCCTGCTGCCGTGCCAAGCTCGCGATCCTTTCTGGAACGCTAGGAGCCGCCGCATCAGACGCGAGTACATAGAGGGTCACGCGGTCTTGACTGCGAGCGCACGAAGTGAGGCCCAGCCCCAAGGCGACGGCGGCCACCGACATCCGGATTGACATCTGGCGCGTCCCCTTCAGGCACCGTGTAGACACCTTAGCTGGTTCGGGTATTTCTGCTATGGGTCGAGGCTGTGTAAAAACGTCGGCGAGCGAAATTTTTACGCAACAATTTACCGAACGCGAGAGATTTAAAGATCGAATCTTGCGCCAACAGCCGGACAGGCAGCTTTACGCGCAATTTTTATCTAACAAAAATTTCGAGCGATGCGTTTTTACACGGCCTGGGTCGTCACCGGTACTGAGAACGGCACCGCAAACGCGCCGTCCGTCTGATGCCGGGTAGCATTCGAGGAAGCGGATCTGCCGGACTTCTGGATAGGGGGGAGAGCGGCCGTTGATGTCTTGAAGTCGCTGTCAAATGAAGCTGACTAGGATTTTGGAGAACCCGAGCAACTTGCCGAGATTTCGCTCACACCTGCGATGGTGTCGGGGCCCGGGCCAGCCGTGCCCAGGGGCGAACCCGTGCGAAGGATGTTGACAGAGTTAAAGCGCCGCCGCGCGTCCCAGATCCTCGCCACGCCGACCGCCTCGCGCAGGCGACGTAATTCCTCCGGATCCGGCTTCGCCTGGTTGGCGAGGGCGACGATCTGAACCCATGCGTTCCGTTCATCGGATATGGCGTCGCGTTGGTTGCCGAAGCGGGAGAACAACCGGGCGTAGGTCACCCGCATTTCCAGGGGGAAGTGCGCAACCACCTGGCCCGAGTTGGCGACATCCCAGGTGCTTGTCTGCAAGTTGTACAACAGGGGCAGCAGCACTGGCCCCACGGGCCGCGCAGCCGTTCCGGAGGCCCAGGCGCCCAGCGTATCGAGCTGTTGGCGCAGGCACGTGTTCTGCGCATCCAAGGCTTCGATGGCCTTGACGTTATAGGTGATCTCGAGCCCGAGCGCCTGCCGGGTCTCAGCGATCTCGCGCCGCCAGTGAAGCCACTCCACGGACTGTTCGAGCGCAAGGGCGATGAGGATGCCGACGACGATAACGCCGATCTCCGACAGGAACTCTCCCCAGGCGCCGACGGGCTTCGGTTTGTGAAGGTGCATCGCGTCCTCAACAGCTTCGTCGCCCGGCGCGGTGTCGCTTTCCGGTTCCTGCTCTGCAGCCATTGCCGTTGTCCCCGCCAAACCCACTGTAGGTGAACTTCCGACGTTAAGTAAGCGCTTCGCGATGGCGAGAGACATGTCAGCTACGGGTCGAGGCTGTGTGAAAACCGGCTGAGATTGGGCTGCTTGGGATTCCGTTTGGTGTGATGAGGGGCTAGAATCCTTGAGCTTTTGCTTCGGGGTTTGCGATGGGCCGCTTCGTCGAGGGTGAGGATCGCCGGCAGGGCGTCCTGCTTCCTGAATATCTGGATGACTATGTGTCAGAGGAGAACCCGGTCCGGGTGGTCGAGGCCTTCGTCGACGCGCTCGATCTCGCCGCGCTGGGGTTTGCGGGCGTGGTGCCGGAGGCGACCGGCAGGCCAGCCTATCACCCTGGCCTGATGCTGAAGATCTACGTCTACGGCTACATCAACCAGATCGCGTCGAGCCGCCGTCTGGAGCGGGAGGCGCAGCGCAACGTCGAGATGATGTGGCTGACCCAGCGCCTGGCGCCGGACTTCAAGACCATTGCCGACTTCAGGAAGGACAATGGCCCGGCGATCCGGGCGACCTGCCGCCAGTTCATCGCCCTGTGCCGCAAGCTGGACTTGTTCGCCCACGCCGTGGCGGCGATCGACGGCAGCAAGTTCAAGGCGGTCAACACGCGGGACAAGAACTTCACCAAGGCCAAGCTGAAGAAGCGGATGGAGCAGGTCGAAGCCAGCATCGAGCGCTACATGTCGGCGCTGGCGACGGCCGACCGCCAGGAGGGTGAACTGGCCCAGGCCAAGTCCGTGCGCCTAAAGGACAAGATCACCGCGTTGCGCGAGCAGATGAAGACCTTCCAGGCGCTGGAGCCGGTCATTGAGGCCGCGCCGGACCAACAACTGTCGCTTACCGACCCGGACGCACGCTCAATGGCCACCAGCGGTCGGCGCAGCGGCGTGGTCGGCTACAATGTCCAGACCGCCGTCGACGCCAAGCATCACCTGATCGTGGCGCATGAGGTGACCAACACCGGCCACGATCGCGACCAGCTGGCGGCCATGGCCGCCAAAGCCAAGGCGGCGATGGGCGTCGAGGCGCTCGATGTGCTGGCCGACCGCGGCTACTTCAGCGGCGAAGAAGTGCTGGCCTGCGAGCCGTTGGGGGTGACGCCCTATGTACCCAAACCGCTGACTTCGGGGGCCGCGGCTGAGGGCAGGTTCGGCAAGCAGGACTTCGTCTACCTTCCCGACGAGGACGTCTACCGCTGCCCGGCGGGACAATGGCTTCCCCGCCATATGACGACGGTCGAAAAGGGACAGACGCTGCACCGTTACTGGTTGGACAACGTCAGTTGCGCCGCGTGCGCCTTAAAAGCCCAGTGCACGCCCAGTCCCGTGCGGAGGGTCACGCGCTGGGAGCACGAGGCGGTGATCGACGCCATGCAGGAGCGGCTGGACCGCAAGCCCGACGCCATGCGCATCCGCCGCGCCACCGTCGAGCACCCCTTCGGCACGCTCAAGGCCTGGATGGGGGCCACTCACTTCAAGACCAAGACCCTGGACAAGGTAAGGACCGAGATGAGCCTTCACGTCCTGGTCTATAATCTGAAGCGGGTGATCGCCATCCTGGGGCCGAAGCCCTTGATGGAGGCCATGCGGGCCTGAGCCGGCGCCGCTCGGACTCGCCAAATCCATAAGTCGCCAACGTCTGACGACCAGACCGGGCCGAACAGTACATCGGTCATTCAAGCCCAGCGCGCGTTCTCACACAGCCTCGGTCGAACATGGCCACCCTCGGTCGGCCCGACTCCGGACATTCGCGTCGAGCGCCGCCGAACGGACATTCCTAACCGCCGCAGGGGTGGGGAGCGGAAGTCAAGGGTGCAAGCGGACCTTTAACCCAGCATCACACCGGACGAGGCGGCCAGGGCGAGATATGCTCACGAGGCATGTGCGAGGATTTCACACGCTCCTCCTGCCGCCAGCTGCAATGATCTGTTCCGAATGAGGTTGGGCGGGCCGATGGACGACATCCTGGAGAGCGACGCAACGGAGCAAATCGCAGCCCTAGCGACGCGCCGTGTGAGCGCCAGCGAGTTGCTTCAGGCGGTGTTCGATCGCGCTGATCAGTTCAATCCCTTCATCAACGCCGTTGTGGCGCGTGACGCGAAGCGCGCGATCGCAGACGCGGCGGCCGTTGACGCCGCCAGAGCCCGTGGCGATGCGCAAGGCGTACTGGCCGGTCTGCCGATGACCGTAAAGGACATTTTCGACATTGAGGGATTGCCCGCCAGCGATGGGATGAAATCGCTGTTGGGCCGTGACGCTACGGACGCCGACGCCGTGGCGCGTGTCCGCGCGGCCGGGGCGCTGGTCTGGGGGCATACAAATGTCCCGGCAGGCTCCAGCGACTACCAAGCGTACAACGCGCTCTATGGGGTTACGCGCAACCCGTGGAATCTGGCGCGCACGCCCGGCGGATCGTCGGGCGGGTCGGCCGCCGCCGTTGCCGCCGGCTTCACCGCCCTGGAGATCGGCGCGGACATCGGTGGCTCGCTCCGCATCCCGGCTGGCTACTGCGGGATCGCCTGCCATCGACCGAGCTGGGGCCTGATATCCCAGCGCGGCATCGCCGCTCCGCCGGGATACCTGGCGGACTACGATCTGCTGGTCGTCGGTCCCATGGCGCGCTCAGTGCGTGATCGGCAACTCCTGCTCATGGTCCTTGCCGACGTCGCCCCGACGCCCACACCGGGGCTCGGCGCCCTGCGACTGGGCCTCTGGCTCGACGAGCCCACCTTTTCACTCGACCCTGAGATTCGCGACATCATCGAACGCTTCGCGAGCGCGCTGCAGGGCCAAGGCGTCGCCGTCGATCCGGTCGCCTCGCCGGTTCCCGCCCGCGCGATGCTCTCAACCTATATGACTCTGCTGCTCGCCACGTTGAGCGGCGCGCTGGGTCCGGCGGCGCGCTCCGTCTTCGACTTGTTCCGGGGTCCCGCTAGGCTCGCCGCCAGTGAGGAGCGGGCAAGAATGAAGGCCGAGGTCGCCATGGCCTTCGCGCCGTATGACGCCATTCTCGCGCCGGTGACCCCCACCACCGCCTTCGGCCATGACCACACCGGCACACAGGCTACCCGCTGGCTGACGATGTCGGACGGCGGTCGCATTCGCTATCTCGAGCAAGTCGACTGGATCGCTCTGGCCATCGTCTGTGATCTGCCCGTGACGGTGATCCCGGTTGGCCTGACGCCCGATGGCATGCCCGTCGCCGTGCAGATCATCGGCCTACCCGGCGCCGATTCCGCCACCTTAGCAATTGCTTCAGCCCTGGAGGCTGTGGCGGGGGGCTTTCAATCACCGCCGACTCTTGTCCAAGCGAAGGCGGCGCCTTGGTCCGCTTAGGGCCGATCTTCTCCCTTCGGCGCCCGACCGACTTCGGACATTGGCGGTGGGATCTTCAATCATCTTGCGATAAATAGCACTAGGTGCTATTTATATTGGTGATGACCGATGCTGAGCGAACCGCGCGGACCTTCAAGACCGCCTGGTTCGCCAAGGCGGCGCG
>JANYFU010000592.1 GCA_025359665.1 Caulobacteraceae bacterium | reverse complement strand
CAACGCCATCATGGCCCAACTGATGCTGCTGGGCACCAATTTCATGAACTTCGTCGGCATGCATGCCTGGGTCGGTCTCGACCACGGCATCGAGGCGGTGCGGGTCACCGAATGGAACGAACCCCAGGCGGTGTTCGGCTCCTATTTGCAGAAATACGCCTATCCCGACTACTACAAACTGCACGTCGACAAGAACCATCGCGAGCTGATCGACTGGGTGCGCGGCAAAGCCTTTGACAAGAAGGGCAGCGGCGAAACCAATGCCGCCGAAACCATCGAAAACCCCACTCACTCGACCGCGGGTTCGGCGCGATGCCTGCAGCTACGCGGTGAATATATGTATGTCGCCGAGGGTAAGGGTGGCTTCCAAGTCTATGACGTGGCCAGCATCGCCAACAAGGACACCTCGCAAAAGATCATCAGCGCGCCGTTCTCGCCGCTCGGCCAGAAGATGAACGTGGCTTCCCGCAACGCCACCTGCATGGCCCTGCCCACCGATCAGCCGATCGCGCCGTTGCGCAACACGGCCCAGATGCGGACGGACAACGAGGAGCAGGCGTTCCACCCGATCTACAACTACGCCTTCGTCACCGACGCGGAGGAAGGCCTGATCCTGGTTGACATCAACACCCTGACCGACCGCGAGCCACGCAACAATTTCCTGCGCCGCGCCCTGACCTGGAACCCGAACGGCATCCTCAACGGCGCCAGGCACATCACCTTGGGCGGTCACTTCGCCTATATCGCCGCCAGGGCCGGCCTGGTGGTGGTGGATCTGAACGATCCGATGAAGCCCAAGGTCGCCTCCGTGGTGGCGTTGCCCGACGCCCGCGCCTCGGCCCTGCAGTTCCGTTATCTGTGGGTTACCGACGCCAGGGGCCTTGAGGTTCTGGATGTGACCCGCCTCGACAGGCCAAAGCTGGTGGAGGGCGCCACCGTGCCGCTGGTCAACGCTCAACGCGTCTATATCGCCCGCACCTACGCCTATATCGCGGCCAAGGCCGAGGGCTTGGTGATCGTCAATGTAAAGAAACCCGAACACCCGGAGATCTACCAAAAGGTCACGTTTGACGGGAAGCTGAACGACGCCGAGGATGTGATCGTCGGCTCGACGAATGCCTCGCTGTTCGCCTACGTCGCCGACGGCCGGAACGGCTTCAAGGTAATCCAGTTGACCAGCCCGGCCAGCCAGCCCAACTTCTACGGCTTCTCGCCGCCTCCCAAGCCCGAACTGATCGCCTGGGCTCACACGGCCTCGCCGGCGCTGGCCATGTCCAAAGGCCTGGACCGTGACCGCGCCGTGGACGAAACCGGCCACCAGATCGCGATCTTCGGTCGCCTCGGCTCCCGGCCGTTCACCCGCGCGGAGATGGAGCGGTTCTTCCTGGACTGGAACGGCAAACCTTATGTCGTGAGCGATAGCGCGCCGAAGGACAGCTGGACACCGACCAGGCTCGGGGGACGGTAGGTACTACTTCCACGTCGCGCGCTTATGGAGAGCAACATGCTGGTCGGCGGGTGCGCGTGTGGCGCCGTGCGGTATGAGGTCGATGGCGAGATCAGCCCGATCGTTCACTGCCACTGTCGAACATGCCGCAAGACGCACGCCGCAGCCTTCTCAAGCTTGGCCTCGGTCGATCGCCGCCAATTTCGCTGGACGGCCGGGGAGGACTTGCTCAGCGCCTTCGAGTCGACGCCAGGCAAGTTTCGGCGGTTCTGTTCGCGCTGCGGGTCGCACCTGTTCGCGGAACGCGTCGCCAGTTCGTCCGTGATGCTGCGTCTCGGATGTCTCGATACGTCAATCGCGGCCCGCGATACGGGTCATGTCTGGCGTTCGGACGGCGCGAGCTGGTTCGATCCCTCGGTGAAGCTGCCCGAATATCGCGAAGCTCACCCGGCCGCCCGCCGTGCGCCGCCAGCTCCGATTCGTTGATGGACGCCGCCGCGTTTCGCGACCTGGCCCTGAGCCTGCCCGAGGCGGCTCAATCCAGCCATTTGGGCGCGGTCGATTTTCGCGTACGCGGCAAGATTTTCGCTCAGCCGGCCGGAATGCCGGGGGGATCGGCGATCATCAAGCTGACACGTGAACAACAGGAGATGATGTGCGGGGCCGAGCCGGCGGTGTTCTCGGCCGAGCCCGGCCACTGGGGCCGGCTGGGTTGGACTCGCTTGGCCGTCGACATGGCCGACGAGGCGACCGCGCGCGGCGCGCTCTGGACAGCCTGGCGCAATGTCGCTCCCAAAGCACTCATCAGCGCTCAAGCCATGGTCGCTTCCAAGACCAAAGCTTAGGACCGTCCGCTAAAACGTCCGTCGTCCCGTTGATCCGGTCGAAGCCACCGTCTTGTCCGGCGCCACCGCCGAGTCTAGCGCGGCGGGGTGGTCCTTGCCGCGGTCGCCCTTGGGCGTCGCCATGCCTGGAGCGTGGAAGCTGTGGCATTCGACGCAGTCGCCGGAGGCCGCAGTTTCGATCTTGGCCTTGGTTTTGCCGTGGCAAGACGCGCATTCCGACACTCGGGGCAGCAACACTTCATTGGCGACCTCGGAATCCACCGCCTTGTGGCAATTGTCGCAGGTCGGCTTGCCCGCCGCGTCATGCTTGTGCTCGGGAATGTTGTGGTTGAAATCGCCTCTAGGCAGATAGCGATCGGTCAGGTGGATCAGCTTGATCTTGTAGTCCAGCGTGGTGGCGTCGGCGGGAGCGACGACGGTGTGGCATTCCGCGCACAGCCCCCTGGGGGCGAACAGGGCGCGGATCTTGCCGGTCGCGGCGCCCGAATCCGGATGATAGGAAATCAGTCGGCCAAGCTGAGCCAGGAAACCGGGAGGCTGGCGGCCTGACACTCCACCGGCGCCCATGCCGCCGCCGCTGTAGAAGTTTTGCAGGGTGGCGACCACTTGGTCGGGATGGCCGTGTGGCAGCATGCGAGGCGCGCCGCCGGGGCCTCCCGGGGCGAAGGCCAGGGAGTGACAGGACGCGCAGTCACGCTCCATTTTCACCGGCTCAAAGCCTTTGCCGCCCTTGTTCGGCCGATGGCAGTCAGTGCAGTTCAAGGCGCCGCCAGCGAAGCGCAGGCCGGCGGCCATGCGCGCGACACCGCCAACGGTGGAGAGATGCTCCTTGTGGGAGAAAATCAGCCCGGTGTAGTCGGTGGGCTGTTGGATAAGGGAGATACGGTCGAGGATCGGTTGCGACTGGCCGATCGGCGTGCGGGCGATCAGCGGGCGGAACTCGGGATGGTGAGTCCAGTCAGGCGTATCCCGCAGAGCGGTCGATCCCAGACTGCGCCGCAGCTTGGCATGGCATGAGGCGCAGTCTTCGGTATTGCGTAGCACCGGTATGGCCCGGGGCGGGGCGGGGGTTCCGGCGGCCGCGCCCTTGGGCGGCGTGTCGGCGAGGTGCTCAAGGTGGCAGCTCGCGCAGCGCTCGCTGTTGTGGTCGAACTGGCGCTGGAACACGGCCTTGATCTGACCGACGAAATCCTTGGGCGCCGGCATCGCTCGCAGCAACCTGTCGTGGGCGGCGTGCTCGCGAACCAGGGTCACCTTTTCCGGGCCACCCCAGTTGCGTTCATTAGCCGCCACCGTGCGGGCGGCTTCCTGATTGGCCGTGGAACGGTGGCAACTAAGGCAGGTGTCGTCTCGAACCGAGACGAAGGCCTTGACGTGACAGGCCTGGCAATTCTTGCCCAGGAAGGCGTGGGATTTGGACAGCGGCCCGGTCGACCACTGCTGATCGGCGCTGATGGTCTGGGCGTGGTGGATCGTTCTGTCTTGGCTCAGGAAGCTCGCGATCGGCCAGACGAGGCAGGCAAGCAACGCGGCCACCGCCAGGGTCCAGGCCACCGGACGTTTTCCGAAGATCGGCGAGCCCAGACTGAATATCTTGCGCTCATTGGCCGCCGAGGCGCCCTCGGGCGCCGACTCCATGCGGGTGACATCGACCAGGACCGAGTCATCCTCATCGCTGGCGCTCAGCGCCAGGACATGGCTGCCGAAGATCAGTTTGGGGGTATCGGAAAGCTTCAGCTCCGCCCGGGGTATGAATTTCCCCGCGACTTCGAATGGCTCCGCGCCCAGGGATTCCACCAGCACCGTGCCGGGGCCCGTCTGTTTGAGCGTGGCGTGCCGCAGATTGACCGCCAGATCGGGCAGGCGGACTTCGCAGTCGGCGCCGCGACCGATCGTCAGCTGATCGGCGTCGAATAGCTGCGGACGGTGGACGATATCGCCGCCCGTGGCGCTGCGTGTGATGGTTCTGATGGCGAAGGTCACGCGCGCCTCACCAGTAAAAGAAAACGCTGAGGATGTGGGCGGTCAGGGCCGCCAACAAGGCGAAGGTCACCGGGACGTGGACATACAGCCAGATCTCAAGAAAGGTCTTGATCCGGATCTGCCGTCGCGCCTGCGCCAGGGTTTCCTGCTTGCGTTTCAGCAGGGCGTCGACCTGATCCACGGCCGCGCTCGCGGCCTGGGGCAGGGATCGACGCATGCGCGCCAGTTCCTCGACCGCCCGGTGGGTGCTGCAACTGCCGTACTGGCCGGTCAGACGATTAATCAGCGAGCCGCCGATATCGGTCTTCTCGGTGGACAGGCGGACGATATCGGCCTCGGCGCGGTCCAGCGGCTGGGCGGCGTCGCGAAGTTGGGCGTCGAGCGAACGAATGGTCTCAAGCCATTGCTTTTGCGTGGTTTCGCCGCGGTTGGCGCTGAGCTCCCGGGGTAGAACCGTATAGGCGGCTGCGCCGAACATGCCTGAAACGATGACCAGCACCATCAGCCCGTAAGCCAGCGTGTGAACATTCCAGCCGAAATGGAAGCCGGCGTGCAGCGTGCCGATCACCAGCAGCGACACACCAAGATAGACGTGGGCCGACAGCCAGGCTTTCAGCGAATAGACGCCATTGGTGATCACCCGCTTGCGGATGCCGAACAGCGACAGCCAGACGATCAGCAGAGCGCCGATGGTGCCGAGGATATAGCCATACATGGTGCCGCCACGGGGGCGGGGCTCTACGTCGATCATCAGATAGGCGACGATGGATACTGCACAGAGGGCGAGAGCCACCCACAGCCACCGGTAGTTGCCATCGCGCAGGAAGCCGGTGTGCTTCCTGACGTCGGATCGATTGGCCTGTCGGACGACTGCTTTCGCCACGGTCTATTCAGGCCCCCGCTCAAGCAGCGCCACCGACAGGAAGTTTTCCGGCGACACCCGAATGGCCGCGCCGGTCGGACAGGCCCGTACACAGGCCGGCCCACCCTTCTTGCCGGAACACATGTCGCACTTCACCGCCTGTTTATGAGCGCCAGGCTTGGCGTTGGCTTCTTTCCACGCGGTATCGGGCTCACCCGGGCCGGGGCCCATGCCGAACAGCAGCCATGACATCAGTCCCGGCTTCTTGGGCGGCGGCTTGTCCATTTTGATCACGCCATAGGGGCAGAAGCGCTGGCAGTTGCCGCAGCCGATACAGGTATCGTCGATAAACACCTCGCCGTCGGGGCCGCGCCGGATGGCGTTGGGCGGACAGTCGGTCATGCAGTGGGGATGTTCGCAGTGTCGGCAGGAGGTGGGCACATGCAGGTTGGCGAAGGTCTTGCCCGCCTCGCGCACCAAGCGGGATATGCCGTCGTGTGAATCGGCGCAGGCCTTTTCGCAGTTGTCGCAGCCGACGCAGAGTCGCTCATCGATCAACAGCACGTCGGTGGCCTCGCCGACTCCCTGCTCGACCAGGAATTTGGCGACGTTGGTGTAGTAGTCGAGGACACCGGTGAAGTTGCCCTTTTCCTTTTCGATGAAGTCGTTGGTGGCCCGCCTCGCCGACATGTCCGATCGCAGCTTGGCCACCAATTCCGGCTTGCGGTTGAGCAGAATGCGGAACACGTCGCCGTCGAGCTTGATCACTTCGGAGCGGATCGCCGCGCGCACCGTGGCGGTGCGCCGGCCGCCTTCGACCAGGGCGATTTCACCGGCGATGCTACCCGCCGGCATATAGCTGATGAACACCGGCTTGCCGGCGATCTCGCGCTCGACCACCATGCTGCCGTTGCGGATGACGAAGATGTCGTAGTTCTCATCACCCTCCTTGATGATCGCCTCGCCGGCCTTGACCGATAGAACCTTCGACTTGGCCAGGATGTCGCCGATGTCGGATGGAGACAGCCCCGAGCCGAATACCCGCAGAACCGCTCGTTCGATCTGAATGCGATTGACCGTCTCGCGGGCGTCCTGAACGGAGGCCATCAACTTCAGCGCCAGGTTGCGCGGGATCTCAACGACGATGCAGTCTTCCGCCGCGCGGATGGTGGAGTTGCGGCGACGCCCGGATATCAGGCCGGCCTCGCCGAAGATCGAAGAGGCGCCGATGGGGATAGTGATCGCCGGATTGGCCGGATTGATCTCGACCTTGACCGAGCCCGACGCGACGCCGAACAGCGATGATCCGACCGCGTTGCGCTCGAAGATGACATCATTGGCCTTGAACGCCAGGACGTTCATCCCGGGCAGATATTCGCGCATTTGCAGGGTCGACAGGCCATTGAGCACCTCGACCTTGTCGCGCAGGAACTGCAGCCATTCCGAGACCGAGCGGTTCCCGGGCAGGCCCTCCAGCTTTTTGGCCAGCATCGGCTCATCCGCCGGCTCCAGCCCGACATTGCCGTTGATGTATTCGACCACGTCGTGGCCCTGGTTCATGCAGTGCTTGATCAGCGGGTAGCCAGCCAGGGCGCCGATCACATAGATTCCAGGTTTCGTGCTTTCGAACTGCTCGGTCAAAGTAGGACAGGCGTCCCGCGAATCGCTGGTGAACTCGACGCCGAAGGACTCAACCAGCTTTCGTGGCGCCGAGGCCCCCAGGCGCGCGATGATCCGGTCGCACTTTATCCGGCTCTCGCCGTCGGGCAGCTCCAGCGTAATCCAGCCTTCCTCGACCTTGGTGGGCGAGGCCTCGGTGAAGATGTTCATCCGGCCCGCGTCGCGCGCGTTCATCAGATTGGAGACGTTGGCGTCCTTGGCGCGGCTGAAATCGGGCGAGCGGTTGACGATGCTGACGGTATTGGCCTGGGCCGCGTCGGCGGCCAGCCCAAGGGCGTTTTCGATCCCGGCGTCGCCGGCCCCGATGATGAAGATATGCTCGTCGATATAGGCGGTGGGGTCGGACAATTGATATTGGACGTGGGGCAGGTTTCCGCCCGGACACCGCATCAGATTGGGGTTGCCCTGCAATCCGATGCCCAGAACGACGGTTTCCGCCTGGATCGTCTCGCCATTGGTCAGGGTCAGGGTGAAGTCGCCCTTTTCTCCCGTTATGGCCTTGACCTCGGCATTGTATTTTACGTTGGCGCCGACCGCGGCGACGCCTTCGTTCCAGACGCCAAGGATCGCCTCGCGATAGTCGGCCTGGAACCCCAGGTCGGAGCGAAGCACCAGTTGCACCGGCGTCGCCATCACATATTTCTTTTTCTGATAGCTGTAGATGGTGTCGGAGAGGTGGTCGGTCTTTTCAAGCAGTATGTGGCTGACGCCGATCTTGGCGGCGTGGGAGGCCGCGCTGAGGCCGGCGGGTCCCGAGCCTACCACGGCGATCCGGTATTTTTCAGCCATGAGCACCCCCACCCCATCTGGCGCCAACGAGTTTGGCGCGAGTTCCACCCGCCGCCAACCTCAAGGCCCCCAAACCCCTGGCCGCCCGCCAGCCGATTTGCCCTTCGAGTTCCAGCATCATCCCGCTAGACTGCAAAAGCCAGAGTATGGGGGTTTTGTAGATCATGACAGCTGAAATCGGGCAATTCGCGTTGATTCTCGCGCTTGTCCTCGCGGTGGTGCAGACGCTGGCGCCGCTGGTCGGGGCGTGGCGGTCCGATCCGGCCCTGATGGCGGTCGGCAGGACGGCTTCGGCACTACAGCTTCTGTTCATCGTGATCGCCTTCGCAAGCCTGGCGACCTGCTACATCGTCAATGATTTCTCCGTCGCCCTGGTGGCTGAACATAGCAACATGGCCCAGCCGTTCATTTATCGGCTGGGCGCCACCTGGGGCAGCCACGAAGGCTCGATGCTGCTCTGGGTGCTGATCCTGGCGATCTATGGGGCGGCGGTGGCAGTGTTTGGCGGCTCTCTGCGGGAGACGTTACAGGCCCGGGTGCTGGCCGTGCAGGGTTTGATCGGCGCGGCGTTTCTCGGCTTCCTCCTGTTCACGTCAAATCCGTTCATCCGGCTGTCTCCGGTTCCGCTGGACGGCGCCGAGCTTAACCCGGTGCTGCAGGACCCTGGTCTCGTGTTCCATCCGCCGGTTCTCTATTCCGGCTATGTGGGCCTCTCGATCGCCTTCTCTTTCGGAGTCGCGGCGCTGATCGAGGGGAGGGTGGACGCCGGCTGGGCCCGCTGGGTTCGGCCCTGGGTGCTGGCGGCCTGGATATTCCTGACGGTTGGCATCGCGATGGGCAGTCTGTGGGCCTACTACACCCTGGGCTGGGGCGGCTGGTGGTTCTGGGACCCAGTGGAGAACGCTTCGCTGATGCCCTGGCTGTTGGCCACGGCGCTGCTGCACTCCTCGCTGGTGCTTGAGCGGCGCGGCGCGCTGGTCAGCTGGACGATACTGCTCTCCATTCTGGCTTTTTCGCTGAGCCTGGTTGGCACCTTCCTGGTTCGTTCAGGGGTCCTGACCAGCGTCCACGCCTTTGCTCTGGATGCGAAGCGCGGCGTCTATATCCTGGCGATCATCGCCGCCATGACCGGTTCGGCCCTGACCCTGTTCGCCTGGCGGGCGCCGGCCCTGAAAACCGGTTCGCTGTTCGCGCCGCTGTCGCGTGAATACGCGGTGACATTGAACAATCTGCTCCTGCTGGCCTCGGCGGCGACGGTGTTCCTGGGCACCTTCTATCCGGTGTTCATGGATGTGCTGCACGGTGACAAGATTTCGGTCGGCCCGCCCTATTATACGGCGACCTTCGTACCGATTTTCGTGCTGCTGTTCGGTTTGGTCAGCTTCGGCCCGATGCTGAACTGGAAGCGAGATGACCTGCGCCGGCTTTTGCCCCGGCTTCGCGTACCGGCGGCCCTGGCCGCCGCCGTCCTGGTCGTGGCCGCCCTGGTGTTTGGTCTTAAGCATCTGTTCGCCGCCTTTGGCTTGGCGCTCGGCGTCTGGCTGATCGCCGGTGCCTTCATCGTGCTGGCCCGCCGCTGGCGGGTCGGCCAGGTTCCCTGGGCCGAGGTTTTCGATCTGGCCCGGGCGACGCCGCTGGCGGTCTTGGGTCTGGTCATCGCCCATGCGGGGCTGGGCGTCACCACGATCGGGATCACCTCCGTCTCGGCCTGGCAGACCAATAAGGTGCTCTCGATGTCACCGGGCCAGAGCGTCAAGCTGGCCGGCAACACCATCGCTATGGTGGCGCTGCGCCCGGTCACGGGTCCCAACTATGAAGCCAATCAGGCGCAGTTCGATGTGACCGGCGCCTTTGGCAAGAGCACTATGATGTCCGAACGCCGGCTCTATCCGGCCAGTCAGACCACCACCACCGACGCCGGCATCCAGCCGGGTATCCTGGGCAACATCTACATCTCGGTGGCCGACCAGAATCCCGATGGCGGCGTCACGGTGCGTATGTGGAACCATCCGTTCGTCGACTGGATCTGGGCCGGGGCGCTGCTGATGGCGTTCGGCGGCGCGGTGTCGCTGGCGGACCGTGGTCTACGGGTGGTCAGGGTGGAGAGAGTAGTGCTCCGTCCCCTCGCCGTGGAGCCGGTGACTCTATGAATCGTTTGGTCTTTCTTGCGCCCGTTGCGTTGTTCGCCCTGCTGATCGGCGCTTTCGCGGCGGGTCTCGGCCGCGATCCAAGCAAGCTGCCCTCGACCTTGATCGACAAGCCTCTGCCGGCATTCGACCTTCCTGCGGTTCGCGCGGGCGATGTCGGCATGAAATCCACCGACAACATTGGCCAGCCCCACCTGCTGAATGTTTTCGCCTCGTGGTGCGTCTCGTGCCGTATCGAACACCCCGTGCTTTTGCAGCTGAAGGCCGAGGGCGTGCCGATTGACGGGCTGGACTGGAAGGACGAGCCGTCCGACGGCCAGAAATATCTGATCGACCAGGGCGATCCCTATCGTCTGGCGGGCAATGACAAAACCGGCCGCGCCGGTATCGACCTGGGCGTCGCTGGTGTTCCAGAGACTTTCCTCGTCGATCGCAAGGGCCGGGTGCGTTATAAACAAATCGGTCCGATCACGGCCGAGGATTGGGCCGGAACGATCAAACCGCTGATGGACCGGTTGAGGGCCGAGGGATGAAGCGCGCCCTGATCGCGCTGCTGGCGGTGGTGGCCCTCGCCGGACCCGCCCGCGCCGTCCTGCCCAGCGAACAACTGGCCGATCCCAAGCTCGAGTCCCGCGCCCGGGCGATCGGCGCGCAACTGCGCTGTCTGGTCTGCCAGAACCAGTCGATCGACGACTCAGACGCCGTGTTGGCGGGCGATCTGAGGGTCATCCTGCGCGAACGGCTGCTGGCGGGCGACACCGACAAACAGGCGGTGAACTACATCGTTAAGCGGTACGGACACTATGTGCTGCTTAATCCACCGTTTGAAAGCCAGACCCTGCTGTTGTGGCTCGGACCCGCGCTGGTGCTGGTGATGGGTGGCGTCTGGGTTGGCCTAATGATCCGCAAGACCGCCACCACGCCTCAGCCTTCCCCGGCCCTGACGCCCGAGGAACACGAACAGCTCCGCCGCAGACTCGACGCCGAAAGCGCCCTATGATCGCCTGGATAGCCTTTACAGTGATGGTGGTCATTGCCGCCGTCGGCATCACCATTCCGCTTGTACGCCGCTATGACTCGCGCCGCTCCCGGCCGGTGGAAACCGAGGTGCTGGGCCGCCAGCTGGCCGATATCGAGGGCCAGGCCGCCACCGAGGGCTTGGCCGAGGCCGAGGCCGAGGGCCTTAGGACGGAAACTCTACGCCGGTTTCTGGCCGAAACCCCGGCGGCGGAGAAACCGGCCCGCCCCCTGGGCGGCCGGTCTCTGCTGGTGCTCGGGCTCGGGCTCGCGGCGATCATCGCCATCGGGGCGAGCGTTCTCTACACGCAGATCGGACGTCCGGATCTCGCGACCGCGCCCGCTGGCGCTGCGCCGGCGGCCGCGACCGCCGACGCTGGCGCCCCCAACGGCCACGCCGGCCCAATGATCGCCGAACTCGAAGCCAAGATGCGTCAGTCGCCGAATGATCCGGAAGGTTGGCGGATGCTCGGTTGGTCGTACATGCAGACCGGCCGTTTCGCCGATTCCGCCGGCGCCTATGGCCGGGCGGCGACGCTCGATCCGGCCAATGCGGACTACAAGTCGGCCCAGGGCGAGGCGCTGGTCAAGGCAGCCGACGGTCACGTCACGCCCGAGGCCCAGGCGGCTTTCGCCGCGGCGTTCAAGCTCGATCCCACCGATCCGCGCTCGCGCTATTTCCTCGCCGCCGCCAAGGATCAGGCCGGTGACCATGCCGGCGCCATGACCGACTGGATCGCTCTGCTAAAAAGCGCGCCGCCCGGAGCCCCTTGGGCCGCCGAGGTCCGGGGCTTCGTGGTGCGAATCGCCGCGTCGCGAGGCGAGGATGTCTCATCCAGGTTGCCACCGCCGCCGCCCGCCGCGCCGGCTGATGCGACGGCCCTGGCCACCGGTCCGGCCGCGCCCGCTGCCGGCCCAACGCCGGATCAGGTGGCGGCGGCCCAGCAAATGGCGCCCGGCGACCAGCAGGCGATGATCCACAACATGGTCGACGGCCTCGCCGCCCGTCTGAAAGCCAATCCCAGGGACGCCGACGGCTGGGTCAATCTGATGCGCGCCCGGATGGTGCTGAACGATCCAAAGGCCGCGACGGCGGCCTATAACGACGCTCGCAAGGCGTTTTCGGGCGCGCCAAGCGAACAGGCCATGATCACTCAATCGGCGCGGCAACTGGGGGTTCCCGGCGCATGAGCCGGACACCCATGCGCGCAGTCGCCGCGTTGACGGCGCGCGCCGCCGGCGCCAATGCTTCACATTCACGGTCGATGCGTTGGCCGTGACCGCGTTCATTCTGGAGCCACCGGTGAGTAGCTTTTCCGTATCTCCACGCGTCCGCGCCCTGCTCCTATGCCTTGGGACCATGGGTCTTGCCTCAAGCGCGGCGGCGCAGACCGACCCAGCCGGGTCCGGCCCGATCCTGGGAGCCCTGGAGTGGGTTCAAGGCACGTTGATGGGCAACTTGGCGACGACCGCGGTGGTGATCGCCGTGGCTGTCGTCGGCCTGATGATGCTGACCGGGCGCATTGATTGGCGCCGCGGCGTGACCGTTGTCCTGGGCGCCTTCATCATCTTCGGCGCGGCGGCGATCGTCGCCGGTATCCGCAGCGCCGCCACAGGGCTTCGGTAGCGCCTTGGCCACGCTGTCCTCGGACCCGATCTGCACGGTTCTGACCCGGCCACAGATGTTCGCCGGAGTTACCTACAGTTATGCGGTGTTCAATCTGATCGTCACGGTCGAAGCCTTCCTGATCACCAAATCGTTCTGGTCGTTGCTGGCGGCGGTGGTGATCCATGGCGTCGGCTATTTCGGCTGCCTGCATGAGCCGAGGTTCTTCGATTTGTGGATCGTGCGCGCCAGCCGCTGTCCTCGCGTGCGCAACCACCGATTCTGGCGCGCGAATTCCTATCGTCCCTAAGGCGCCACAGGTGAGCCGTTTGTCAGCCCGAGGGTTCGGCGTCGATCCTCTGGCCATCCAAGGCCTCGGGTGTGGTATCACTCAACACCCATGACTCAGTCCTACCGTTCGGCGGATCTGCATCGCAAACTGGCCGCGAAGGAAGCTTCGATCGGTGATCGGCTGCCCTATGCGTGCCATCTCGACGAGGCGACGATCCAGACTCGCGATGGCCTGCTCATTCAGGTGCTGCGCCTTGATGGTTTTCCGTTCGAGACCGTCGACAGCGAGGAACTGAGCTACCGAAAGCAGATTCGCGAGTCGCTTTATCGTGGGGCGGCCAATTCCCGACTAGCGATCTATCACCACATCGTCCGGCGGCGGGTGACGCCAGAACTGGCCGCGGAATTCGACGACGCGTTCTGCCAAGGCCTGGACCGCGATTGGCGCGCCAAGCTGGCCGAACGGCGGCTGTTCGTCAACGAACTGTTCTTGACCCTGGTGCGTCGGCCATTGCAGGGCAACGTTGGTTTCGCCGAGCGCGTGTTCCGCTCGGCGGCGCGTGACAGCGCCAATCTCGACCAGGATCTGCGCCAGCTGAACGCCACGCGCGAGACCTTCATGGCCGCTCTTGCGCCTTATGGCGTGCGGTTGCTGACCACCTACAAGGGCCGCCACGGGCTGTGCTCGGAGCCATGCGCCTTTCTGGCTTCCCTGGTCACAGGCGATATGCGCCCGGTGCTCACGCCCGGCGCCGATATCGGCCAAGGCCTCGCCGACCGGCGCTTGACCTTCGGATTGGACGCCATGGAGTTCGCCCCGGCGGGTGATCGTCCGGCGATGTTCGGGGCGGCGATCTCGATCAAGGACTATCCGTTGCAATCCTCGCCGGGCATGCTCGATGGCGTCGTCCGGCTGCCCTATGAGATGGTGCTCACCCAGAGCTTCGCCTTCGTCGACCGGCAGGCGACTCTCGATCGCATGAGCCTGTCGCTGCGTCGGCTGCGAGCCGCCGACGACGTGGCCATTAGCGCGCGCGAGGAGCTGAACGCCGCCCGCGACCAGATGGCGGCCGGCCGCTCGGCCTATGGCGAGCATCACCTGTCTATCCTGGTGAAGGCCGAAAGTCTTGATGACCTGAACGGCGCGGCGGCCGAGGCTCAGTCCGCCCTGGCTGAAACCGGAGCGGTGGCCGTGCGCGAGGACATCAATCTGGAGCCGGTGTTCTGGGCGCAGTTTCCGGGCAATTTCAACTATATCGCCAGGCGGGCGCTGGTCTCGGCGGCCAATTTCTCAAGCTTCGCCGCCTTTCACAATCATCCCCAGGGCGTGGCCGACAATAATCACTGGGGGGAGGCGGTCTGCGTGCTGGAGACCACCGCCTTTGGTCCCTACTTCTTCAATTTCCACAATGGCGATCTGGGCAACTTCACGGTGATCGGACCCAGCGGATCCGGCAAGACGGTGTTGCTGACCTTCCTGGTCGCCCAGGCGAGCAAGTTTCGGCCGAAGGTGTTTTATTTCGACAAGGATCGCGGCGCCGAGATTTTCGTGCGCGCCGTGCGGGGCCGCTACGACATTCTGCGTCCAGGCGAACCCACCGGGCTAAATCCGCTGCAAATGGACGACACGCCGGCCAATCGGGCTTTTCTCACCGAATGGTTGGGGCGGATTCTGGTCACCGGCGGCGAGACCCTGGACGCCGAGGACCGCAGCCTGATCGTCGACGCTGTCGACGCCAACTTCAGCCAGCCTCCCGACCATCGCCGGCTGCGATATTTGAGGGAGCTGTTCGTCGGTGCCCGCCGCCCCAGCGCCGGCGACCTGGCCGCGCGGCTCAGGGCTTGGTGCAACGACGGCGAACACGCCTGGCTGTTCGACAACGCCGAGGACCGGCTGAACTTCGACCACGACGTGTTCGGGTTCGACATGACCCGGATCCTGGACACGCCGATCACCCGCACGCCGGCCATGATGTATCTGTTCCACAGGATCGAACAGCAGCTCGACGGAACACCGACCATTATCGTCGTCGACGAGGGCTGGAAGGCGCTGGACGATGAGGTGTTCGTCGGCCGGGTGCGGGATTGGGAAAAGACCATCCGAAAGCGCAACGGCATTATAGGATTCTGTACCCAGAACGCGGTCGACGCACTGGAAAGCCGGATCGGCTCGGCGATCATCGAGCAGACCGCCACCCAGGTCTTTTTCCCCAACCCCAAGGCGCGTAAGGCCGACTATGTCGGCGGGTTTGGACTCAGCGAGCACGAGTTCGATCTGGTGCGCTCGTTGCCCGACACCTCGCGGTGTTTTCTAGTCAAGCAGGCCGATCACAGCGTGGTGGCGCGGCTGGATCTCACTGGTCTTTCGGCGGAGCTCAAGATTCTATCCGGCACTGAGCGGTCGGTGCGCCAACTCGACACGATCCGCGCCGAGGTTGGCGACGATCCGGACGCCTGGATGGCTCCGCTAGTTGCTATGGGGGGAAGCGGCGCGCGGCCGGGACGGGGCGTATCATGAGCGGCTGTCCCTCCACGGTGACCCAACTTGGGGTCGTGCGCGATGTGCTGGGCGCGGTGGACTGCAACGTCCAGACCTATGCGGCGGCGGGATACCAGGCGCTTATCGGTCCAGGATCTCCGTTTCCAGCCGCCCTGACCGCGCTGCTGACCATCTATGTTGCGGTGGTGGGCTACCGGCTGCTGTTCGCTATGGGCGGCTCCAAGCTATCGGATGCGCCGCTGATGGCCCTTGAGGTCGGGGCGATTCTCGCGCTGACGCTGAACTGGGGGGCGTTTCAGACCCTGGTGTTCAATTTCAGCGCCGCCGCGCCGCTTGAGGTCGCCCGGGTGATCAGTGCACCGATGGCCAAAGGCGGGCGCAGCCTGGCCGCCGATCCTATCGCCAGCCTGCAGGCCGCCTATGACGAGGTGGCCGCCGACGGGGTGGAGTTCGGCAAGAAGGCCGGGCCGGCGGCGCTTCCATCCCGGGGCGGAGACGCCGCCGCCGCCGACTCTCTGTGGCGCGCCGCCACCGCGTTGCTGGCCAGCACCGCGGGGGTTCTGGCCGTCGCCTCGATCGCCACCGGCGTGCTGACCGCCGTCGGGCCGATCTTCATCGTGCTGTTCCTGTTTGAATCCACCCGCGGCTTTTTCGCTGGCTGGGTCAGGGGTCTGGTCGCGGCCATGCTGGCGCCGATGGTCTGCTGGATCACCACCAGCCTGATGCTGGTGGTGCTTGGACCGTGGGTCGAGGAATTGGCGCGTCAACGCCAGACGAGCAATCTCAGCCAGGATACCGCCGCCTCCGCCTCGGCGATCATCTTCATCTTTGCCGCTTCCCAGGCGGTTCTGATCCTGACCGGGCTTCTGGTGGCCAGCGGCTTTCGGCTCGGTCGCCGGGACGCTCGCGCCGAGCCGAGTCCAGCCGTCGGCGCTGTCGCCCAGACCAGCTATCAAAGCCTAGAAACCCGGTCGCGAATGGAGGTCCTCAGCGGCGGTCTGCGCCGGTTGACGACAAACGATACGCGCGAGGTCGCGGGGCCTGGACTGGCGGGGGGAGCCGGCGGCGGTGGAGGGGATCAGGGACTAGGCGAGGTCGGCGAAAGGCCGGCCCGCCTGGGCGAGACCTATAGACGAGGCGCCGCCTTGCGGGATCGCGGTCGCATAGGCGTGGCAGGGCGAGCATGAGACGACTGGTCATAGTGCTGTGTTCTAGCCTCTGCGCCGCTCCGGGCGTTTGGGCGATCACCGCGACGCCGGCTTCGGCGGCGCTGTCGCCGCAACCTGGGCCCGGAGATCCGCGCATCCGGGTGGTGCACTATGACCCCGATCAGGTCGTCGAGCTTCAGGCCACTCTGGGCTACCAGATGACCATCGAGTTCGGAGTAGGCGAGCGAATCGAGAATGTGTCGATCGGCGATGGGCTCGGCTGGCAGATTACGCCCAATCACAAGGCGAATCTGTTGTTTCTCAAGCCGCTGGACGTCAGCCGGGCCACCGACATGACGGTGATCACCAATCTGAGGCGCTATGTTTTCGACCTCCACGCCCATCGCCCTACGAGGCGCATGGATCGAGCGCTGATCTTCCGGCTGCGATTCGAATATCCTGAACCCTTCGTGGCGGTCGCCGAACCCAAGCCGATACCACCGCCGCGACCCCCGCCGACCGACCTCAACCACGCCTATCACGTCGAAGGACCCGGCAAGCTGACGCCGTTGCGCGTATTCGACGACGGCCGCTCCACCTATTTCGCCTTCGCCCCGACGGCCGAGTACCCGGCCATCTTCGCGGTCGACCCTGATCGCAAGGAGGCCGTGGTCAACACCGCTACGCGGGACGGATATCTGGTGATCGATCGATTGGCCGCCGCCTTCGTGCTGAGGCAGGGCGCGGAAGTCACCCGGATCGTCAACGACGGATACGCCACCTTTGTCACCGGGCCTCAAAGCCCCAAGCCGGCCAAACGTCATCGAGGCCTGTTCAAATGAACCAGTCCGCATCCTCTCAAAAACTGTTTGATGATGGAGAAGCGCTCGAGCGCCTGTCCAGACCGCCATCGGCGGTGGCGGGGCGTGAGAACCCCTGGGGGTTCCTGATGGGGGTCGCCGGCACCTTCGGCCTGGGCCTGGTGGTCTATCTCTCGCTGAGCGCCGGACGCCACGCCCGAGCGCAAACCATCGTCCCGCCGCCTCACCCGGTGCAACTGGCCCAGCTAACGCCGCCAGCTCCGCCGGCTCCGGTGACGCCCGTCCAGGCGCCGCAACCGTTACCCCTACCACAGAGCGGCACGGCGACTTCGGCGGACGAACAGGCCCGCCTGAGGGCTCCATCGATGGTCGTCGACCTCAGCGACGCGCCCGAGCCCGCGGTGCTGTCGGCAGGTCCGGCGGTCGGCGCCGGCGTTGGCGCCAACGCGGCGGCGCGGGATGGCGGCGCCAAGCCGGGTTCCGATGAGCGTTTCGCTCAGCGCGTCGAAGGCTCCCAGGTGGACACCGCCCGCGCCACGCGCCTGGCCAACACCAAGCTGATCGCGCCACAGGGCACGGTGATTTCGGCGATTCTCGAAACCGGCATCAATTCCGACCTCCCGGGTTTCGCCCGTGCGGTGGTCAGCCGGGATGTCAGCGGCTTCGACGGCTCGACCGTGGTCATTCCAAGGGGCTCGAGGCTGATCGGCGAATACAAGAGCGGCGTGGCCAATGGTCAGTCGCGAGCCTTCGTGATCTGGTCACGGCTGCTCACTCCCGATGGCGTCTCGATCAGCCTGGGGTCGCCCGGAACCGATCGCCTGGGTCGCGGCGGCCTGGAGGGCAAGACCGACACCCATTTCTTCCAGCGCTTCGGCGCCGCGATCCTGCTGTCAGTGATCGACGGCGCGGTCCAGGCCCTGGCCAATCAGAACAGCGGTGGCGTGAACGGCATCGTCATCAGTTCGCCGCAGCAGGCGGCCAGCGTGGCCACCGTCGCCCTGCAGAAAGACATCGACATTCCCACCACCATCACCGTGCCGCCTGGCGGCGCGATCCGGGTGTTCGTCGCCCGCGATCTCGACTTTTCGGATGTGCTCCAGGCCCGATGAACGACAGGGTCTACCTAAGACGCTATCTGGCGCCGCTCGATCCGTGGCTGTCCCGGCCCGATGTGACCGACATTCTCGTCAACCGGCCGGGCGAGGTCTGGGTAGAGACCGTCTCGGGTGAAACCGCCCGATTCGACGCCCCCCAGTTGACCGAGGTCGATCTCGCGCGCTTGGCCCGGCAGGTGGCGGCGGCGGCCAGCCAGGGAGTCAATCGCGAACAGCCTCTGCTCTCGGCGAGCCTGCCCGATGGCGCGAGGGTGCAGATCATCGCGCCGCCCGCCACGCGCACAGGCCTGGTGCTGGCGATCCGCAAACACGCGATCTCCGATCTCTCCATGGGCGAACTCCAACGCACCGGTCTGTTCGACGCTGCTTTGGAGACCGGCGCGGCGGCCCGCGAGGATCAGCTCCTACAAAACTACCTCGATCGATCCGACCTGATGGGGTTTCTGTCCCTGGCGGTGAAACACAGGAAAACCATCGTGCTTTCCGGCGGCACGTCGTCGGGCAAGACCACTCTGCTCAACGCTCTGGTCAAGGAGATCGACCTGCGGGAACGGCTGCTGGTGATCGAGGACGCGCCGGAGATTCGCCTGGACCATCCCAACGCCATCGGCCTGATCGCCGTGCGCGGCGAGGCGGGTGAGGCGAAGGTGGGGGCCGAAGAGCTTCTCCAGGCTTCGCTGCGCATGCGTCCGGACCGTATTCTGCTTGGCGAACTGCGCGGGCCTGAAGCCTTCGCCTTTCTGCGGGCCGTCAACACCGGTCACCCCGGCTCTATCACCACCGTCCATGCCGACAGTCCGGGCGGCGCGATTGATCAGATCACCATGCTGGCCCTGCTCAGCGGCGTCGATATGGGCTGGGCGGCGATCCAGGCCTATGCCCGACGAGTAATCGACGTCGTTGTGCAGCTGAAGCGCACGGATGGACGGCGAGTGGTGAGCGAGATCATATTCAGGCGCACCGGTGGTGCGGTCGAGCCTGGTGGCGGGGCCTAAAAGCCATCCACGCTCGCTTTGGCCTCTCGACCCAGGTTCGCGGAACCGTCTGTCCGGCCTAGCCGCGCCAGAATCGCGTCCACATAGGCTATGGTCTCGGCGTAGGGGGGTACACCCCGGTAGCGCTCCACCGCCTCTGGCCCGGCGTTATAGGCGGCCAAGGCTTTGGCGGTGTTGCCGTCGAAGCGCCTGATCATCCGTGAAAGATAGTCCGCGCCGCCGTCGATGTTGCCGGCGGGATCGCGGGCGTCGACACCCAGCAGCCGAGCCGTGCCGGGCATCAGCTGCATCACACCCCTGGCGCCCTTGGGCGAGACCGCCGCGGGGTTGAAGCCGGATTCGCGCCAGGCCACCGCCTCCACCAGGCGTTCACTGACCTGATGGCGCTCCGACGCTGCCCGGATAGTCTCCGCGATCTCGGCCGTCGGAATCGAGGCCGCCACGCCGCGCCGCGCCATGGGCGGCTGTTCCGGTGTGATGGCCCGCGCGCCGGTGGTCAGGTACTGGGTCGGACCGTCATATCGAGTGACCGACCCGTTCGGGCTGATCTCCAGAACCTGCGCCTGGGCTGCGTACGCGGCGATCAGGCAGCTCAGGGCCGCGGCGAATCCCATCCCGCCAAACACAGTCACGGCTATTTGGCCGCGAGCTTTTGCGCTTCGGCCTTGCAGCTATATGCCAGATCGCCGCTAGCGCAGAAATCCGGCCATTTGCCGGAACTGGTCCAATAGCCGACCAGCCCCAGTTTGCCGGCCAAGGCGATGAACCTTGGATCGCGACGCAGGGCCCCGTTCAGTGGCTGGAACAGCACCGAAAGGTCATCGGTCTGGGGCGTCGGTGGGACCTGTTCGGCCATGCTATAGGCGTCATCGACGAGGCCCATCGCCGAAAGATGGCTGATCGCCGCCATCAGGTGATTGCGGTCATGCGAGACCGAGGCGAATTCGGCGGCGCGCGCCGCGGCCTTGGGGCCGGGTTCGCCCGATTGCACGGCCGCGATGAAGGCTCTGGAGGCGGCCAGATCTTCTTCCTGTTCCAGCTGCGGCGGCCGCGCGGCGTCGTCGTTCAGGATAGCCAGGGCTTCGTCCCAGCGACCGAACCACTCATACATGTGGAACCGGAAGCCTTGGATGACCGGGTTGTTGGGGGCGATCTGCAAGGCCTTGGTCAGGGCGCGGTCGGCGTCGTCATCCTTGCCCTGGGCGGCGAGGCTGGAGGCGATCAGGATCACATAGTCGGGGTCACCGCTGGTGTCCTCTGAGGCCACTTTCTGCGAGTAGATCGCCGCGTCATTCAGACGTCCGACCTCCTGCAGCATCAGGGTGTAGAAGGCGTTGGCCACCGGGCCGGCGCCGGGTTGCGCCACCGCCAGGGCCAGGTTCTTTTCGCGATCCGACCAGCCAGGGGCGGCGACCAGACGGGCGCGGGCAACATAGCCGTCGGCATTCTTGGGATCCAGGGCGACGGTACGGTCCGCCTCCCGCGCCGCCTCTGCCAGCAGGGCGGGAGCGTTGGCCGGATCGACCTGGGATTTACTGATTAGGAATAGAGCCAGATTGGAGTGGCCGTAGGAGAACTGCGGCGCCTTCGCCGTCAATTGCCGCAAGGTGTTCTCAAGTTGGACAAGGGCGTTGGCGTCGCTGGCGGCGTCGGAATTGAGGTCGCAGAATTTTACATAGAGCGCGACCACATCGGACCCGGACACATTGGCGTCAGGCGCCATTGCCTGGGCCGAGCAGGTCAGCACGTTGATGACCCGCGACGAAACCTGGGTCTGCAGGTCATCCCCGGAGCCCTGGAATTCGTGCGACCAGATCGTCTGGTGGCTGACCGGGTCGTCGATGTGCAGCTTGATATCGAGGGCGTTGGCGTCTCCGGAAACGGTTCCGTCAAGCACGGCGCCGACCTGGTAACGCCGCGCCTGCGCGTCTTTATCCGGGCCGCGCAGGGTTTCGGCGAGGCCACCGGTGACAGTGGGAATCTGCCCTTGGTTCAGGACATAGCCGATCTCGTCGGTCAGCGTATCGGCGAATTCAGAGGCGTCCTTGCCGGCGCCCTGACCCTGAAGTTTCAGCACGGCGACGTGGTCATGTTTCGGAAACAGTGTCGTATAGATATCCCGTCCAAAGAAGATCGCCACCAGGGCGATCACCGCGACCGTAACGCCGGCCAGGATCATCAGGGTCCGGCGATTGGTGCGCTTCAGCGCCGCCTCATCGACCGGTTTGACGAAGGAAAGCTTGTAGATCGGGGTGAGATCCTCGACCCGATCGAACTTGATCGGGCTGGAGTCCTTCAGCAGCCGCCTGGAGATGGTTGCCGTATGCAGCGCGCGCTTGACCTCTTCAGAGACCAGAACCGCGCCTTTGTCCGCCGCCTGCTGGATGCGGGCGACCGTGGAAATGGCCGATCCCGACAGCTCGCCGGTGGCCAGAGCGGCGACATTTCCCTGGTGCACGCCGACGCGCACGGGAGGCCAAGGGCCGTTGGCAATCTCCTCGCCCGCCACCACCGCCTCGTCGGCGTTGGGAAGCTCCAGAAACAGGCCATCGGCGGCGCCATAGAATACGCGACCATTATGCCGGTCGGCCGTGGATTCGAGACGGGCGTTCAGGGCCTCGAAGGCCTGAGTCACCTTCTGGCGGTCTTCCTCGGTCTCCCGGGAAAACCCAAAGACATCGACTGAGACGATCGACGCCTGCCGTAGATTCGAATTCCCCTCGGCCACGCTGAACCCCCGGTCTCGTTTGGCGATATGGTAGCCTATTTCATCGGTGCGGGCGAAGCCATAGGGCGATGACACGCAAGGCTATTCAGATCGGCACGGCCAGGGCGGTCTGGATGCGCGATGTATCATAGATCGCCCGTTTGCTTTTGAACCGCCAGACGCCGTCCGAGCGGACCACCAGGTCGTGATACCGGCCGGTCTGATAGACCACCGATTGGCCGAGTTGACTGGTGTTGATCACCAGATAGCTCGACCGCATCTCCACCAGGCCGTTTTCGATCATCTTGCAGGTCAGCCCCGATACAAAGTGTCGATAGATCACCTGTTGAAAGATGTTGGCGTTGCGTAGGGAGACCACGCGATCGCGCAGCATCTTCTTATTGTCACAGCGAATCACGGGGGCTGGCAGACCCAGGTCCTCGTTTTCCTTGGGAATGATCTCATAGAGACAATCGTCTACGAACATCTCCGGCCACAGCTCCAGCGCGTCGGTGTCCAGGGTGGTGATATATTCGTCTTGGAGCGCGAGCATCTCATGGCGCAAGCCCAGATCGATCATGGCGCGCCTTCGTCGAAAGCCATCAGTTTCCCGTAACCCTTCCAGAATCCGCGGATCAGGGACTCGGTGATCAGGGTGTCGTTCTGCTCAGGGGCGCCAAGGCCCATCTCGATGACCGAAGTGGCCGTTGGATCGCGCGTCACCCCCTGTTGAACCAGTTCTGTCGCCTCGGTGTCTTCCATCGAGATATAGCCCGCCGGTCCCACCAGATTGGCCTGTTTGATCCGGAGCGACCGCATCTCGTCGCTGTCGTCCGCGTAGCCGAAAAAATGGAACACCAGTTCGAAATGGCCCGGACCCTTAGGCAGCAGCTGGCGAGCCACTAGGCTGTTGTGGATCTGCTGGATCACCAGTTGCGGAAAGATCGGCTGAATATGGTTTGTCGCCACCACCTCGTACTCGGGAATGAGGGCGAGCACGCTGTCGTCTTCCAGGACAAAGCCGCTGTCGTAGGACCGGATCTTCTGGTCCGAATAGGCGGCCGAGGTATCGTCCTGGTCCTGCTTGATGGCCATGATGATGCTGTGCAGGCCCTCGCGGCCATCGCCGACACAGTGCGCCTTCATTCCCACCCGGAAGATGTTGAAGGTGGTGTGGAACAGATGCAGCAGGCTGGCGTGATAGGGGTCCTTGACGTTTTCGAGATACAGCTTCCAGTTGGAGTTCGAATACTGGCGCGTGCAACCCAGGTATTCGACCGGCTTGTGGAAAATGCGGTCGATGAAGCCGGCCATCACCGGCCCGATGTAGTCCGCCAGCGGCTCGACCTGATCGCTGAACGTTGCAAACACAAGGCCGCGATAGCTATCGACCCGCAGTTTGCGCAGGCCGTGGGCGGTGCGGTCAAAATCGGCGGGCATGCCGGCCTGGCCCTTCAGCCCCCGCAGAAACGGCACGCCATAGAGGTTGCCTTCCAGATCGTAGCGCCACTGGTGATAGACGCAGCTGTGAGAGGTGGCGTTGCCCCGAAGCTGGCGGCAGACCATGGCCCCCCGGTGCGCGCAGCGGTTCACCCATGCCGCCAGGGCGCCATCCTCCGTACGGGTCATCACTACCGGCGTGTCGCCGATGAAGGTGCTCTTGAAGTCGCCAGGCGATCGGATCTCGGCCTCCAGTCCCAGGAAGCTCCAG
The DNA here is from genome assembly GCA_025359665.1 of Caulobacteraceae bacterium. GTDB lineage: Bacteria > Pseudomonadota > Alphaproteobacteria > Caulobacterales > Caulobacteraceae > Acaudatibacter. The sequence goes on along the minus strand of JANYFU010000592.1, from coordinate 9,973 downwards.
GTCGGGCCGCGGAAGATTCGTTCCTGCTCGCGATCGTAGACCGATTGCGACGTAAAGACGCCGTAGGGCACCCGCGATCCATCGGCGCGGGGGAAGACGGTCATGGCGGACTTCCTCCCCCGTCCTCTACCGATGAAGCGGCGAGGCGAGCCCGGCTTGAGGCTTGCTCCCGATCGCCTTGCGCCGCGCCGAGCACGAAATCGAATGTGATTTCCAGGAAGGGCGAATTCAGCCCCTCGATGTCGAGTGCCTTCGGGGCTTCGCCGGGCGCCGCGGTGGCGATCAATTCGTCGCGTGTCGCGTAGGCGAAGTCATCGTGGACGAACGGGTCGCCAGCGATGTTGACCTGGGTGGTGAGGTGAGCATGGCCAGGCGCGGAAACAAAGAAATGAATGTGCGCCGGACGGTTGCCATGGCGGCCAACAGCCCTCAACAGCCGGTCGGTCGTGCCGCCCGGCGGAACCGAATATCCGGATGGCAGGATGGTTAGAAATCTGTAGCGACCGTGGCTGTCGGTCTCGATGCGTCGGCGCAGATTGTAGGCGCTCTGGCTCTTGTCGAAGAACGAGTAGTTTCCCAGCCGGTTAGCGTGCCAGACATCGACGATGGCGCCGGCTATCGGCGCGCCATGAGTGTCACGGACATGGCCATGCATGACCAGCGTATCCCCCGCTTCAGCGCCGTCGTCCAGCCGGGCGTAGCCGGCGCTAAGCGGTGCGCCAGCGACGTACAGCGGACCCTCGATCGCCCGTGGCGTCCCGCCGGCCATGCCGGCGTTCCGGTCGGCCAGATCCATGCGCATGTCGAGAAAACGCTCAAAACCCAGCCCGGCGGCCCACAACCCAAGTTCGGGCGCCGCCTCGGCCAGGAAATTCAGCGTCACCCAGAACTCGTCTTCGCTGATATCAAATGCATCGATGGTGGCGAACAGGTCGCCAACGATCCTGCGGAGGATTTGTTTGGCGCGTACGCCTCCGCCGCCGCTGTCCAGTCCGGCGATGCGATCGAGGAAGTCCTGAATGTCGCGGCCGGCGACCAGATTCGAATCCATGTCGCGTCTCCTTGCGTCCGGAACAGATGGCGCCATTCCCCGGGGCGCCGCAAATTCATAAATGGCGCCGTGAGACGCCCGCGATGGTTTGGACCAAACAACAGGCTGGTCACCGTCGCCCTGCCAGTGAAATATGTCGGGAATTTCTGGGATTAGGGCATGACAAATTCGGACGCGACCGAAGGCCAGCCGGCATCGGAGCTGATCTCCAAAAGAATCGCCGAACTCGGGGACTGGCGCGGCGAAACCCTCGGCAGAATGCGTGGGCTAATCAACGAAACAGACCCGGACGTCGTCGAGGAGTGGAAGTGGATGGGTACGCCGGTCTGGTCGCGCCACGGCATCATCTGTACTGGCGAATCCTACAAGAAGGTCGTGAAGCTTACCTTCGCCAAGGGTGCGTCTCTGACGGACCCGACCCATCTCTTCAACTCGAGTCTCGATGGAAACGTGCGCCGCGCGATTGACATCCACGAAGGAGAACAAGTCGACGAGGCGGCCTTCAAGGCGCTCATTCGTGAAGCGATCGCTCTCAACGGCTCCGCGAAATCGAAACCTTCGAAGAAGGCAAAATCCTGAGCCGCTTCAGTTAGTTGCGGAACGGAATGATCACCGGCATGCTTTCGTAGCCGTGAACGAAAGCCGAGTAGTTGAGCACCGGGTCGCCGACGACCTTGATTTCCGGGAACCGCTTCAGGATTTCCTCCCAGATGATGGTCAGCTGCATCTCGGCGACGCGGTTGCCCACGCAGCGATGGATGCCGAAGCCAAATGACATGTGCTGGCGGGGACGCTCGCGATCGATGATGAAATCGTTCGGTTTTTCGATTACTTCCTCATCGCGGTTGCCGGAGATGTACCACATGGCCACCCGGTCGCCCTTCTTGATTGTCTTGCCGCCAAGCTCGACGTCCCGCGTCGCCACCCGGCTCATGTGGGCCAGCGGCGTCTGCCAGCGGATCGTCTCTGAGATCATCGGCAGGACCAGGTTCGGGTTGGCGCGTAGTTTGGCGTACTGGTCCGGGTTCTTGTTGAGCGCATATACACTGCCCGAAATAGTGTTCCGCGTGGTGTCGTTGCCGCCAACGATCAGCAGCACGACATTGCCCTGATAGATCTCCATCGGCATGTTCCGGGTGGCAGGGTTGTGCGCCAGCATCGAGATCAAGTCGTTGCCGGGTTCCGCGTTGACCCGCTGGTTCCACAGTTCGTTGAAGGCGCCGAAGCACTCGAACATCGCCTCGCCTTTCTGCTTCCAGCTTTCCACGGGGCCGTGGCCCGGCTGGTTCATGATCATGTCCGACCACCAGGGCAGCTTGCGGCGCTGTTCGAACGGGAAGTCGAACAGGGTGGCCAGGGTCATGGCTGTCAGTTCCTTCGAAACCAGGTCGACCCAGTCGAATTCCCTGCCGATCGGCAGGGAGTCGAGGATCTGGCCGGCCCGCTCGCGCACTTGAGGGTTCATCGCGTGCAGATTGCTGGGCGCAAGGGTCGGGCTCACCGCCTTGCGCGCCTGGCTGTGCTCGGGTTCGTCCATGGTGATGAAACCCGCGCCGCGGCGGCGTTCGCCCATGACCTTTTCCTGCTCGGCCATGGCCTCCAGATTAGCCAGGCCGATGCCTTCGGCCGACGAGAAGGCCTCATGGTTGGTGTCGACCGCCATGATGTCGTTCCACTTGGTGATCGACCAATAGGGGCCGTACTCGCTCTCCGGTGTGAAGTGGACGGGATCTTCACGGCGCAGACGCTCAAACACCGGCCAGATGGTGTCATTGTAGAAGCGGTCCACCTTGGCGGGGTTCAGCTTTTCCAGGGGCGTGGCGGCAATCTCGGCGGCCGCGTCGGCGGCCAGGATCTTCACTGCGATATTCATGGCTTCCGTCCCCTGATCATGGCTTACCCCCTATCGTGGCTAGCGGAGTAATTTGATCGCACTCCACGCTCATGTCAACGAGCATTGACTTGACTCTGATTTCGATTACGCAAATAGGCCTGACCATCAACCTGGGTTCATGTAGATAGACGTCGATGAATGACCCCGCAGCGCTCATCCGCGTTCGCGCCAATCCCCGTAAACGCGACGCCGAGGCTACTCGCGCGGCCATCCTCGCGGCGGCCAAGACGCAATTCGCACTCTTGGGTTACGATTGCACCGCCCTGCGCGACATCGCCCGCGAGGCCGGCGCCGATGTCGCGCTCGTCAAACGCTATTTCGGTGGCAAGGAGGCTTTGTTCCTGGAGGCGCTGAAAGCGTCGTTTGGGTCCGATGGGCTGCGGGATTGGGACCGCGCGAACTTCGCCCACGAGATGGCGACAATGTTGGCCGACAGTCCCCACGCTGACGAGGCGCGGACTCATAGGTTCCAGTTCCTGCTCCGCGCGGCGACATCCCCGACCACCGCGCCGCTCTTGAACCTCCTCATACAGGATCGATTCCTTGGGCCGATCCGTGATTGGCTTGGCGGCGCCGACGCCGAAGCGCGGGCGCGGGTGTTCGCGGCGAGCTATATCGGCTTTCTGGTCGAACGCCTGATCCGCGGCGAGGCGTTGCTGGGACGTGAACGGGAGGTCTTCATCAATCGGGTGGCGGCGATCTTCGCGACGCTGATGTCGGAGCGCGACGCGCCAATCTAGAGCGCGCGTCCGGCGACCTGTCGAAGAATCGCGCATTTTGTCGTAAACCGCGCGCGTATTCCGTGACTAAACTCATTGAAACATCCAGAAAATTGCAGCAATTTCAACCATATAGACTCTCCGTAGCCCCGATGATGGACTGGACGGATCGCCATTGCCGGGCGTTCCATCGGGTCCTGACAGCGCGCGCGCTGCTTTACACCGAGATGTTGACCACCGGCGCGGTCCTCCATGGCGACACGAAGCGGTTGCTGGCTTTCGGTCCGACCGAGCATCCGGTGGCGCTGCAACTGGGGGGAGCCGATCCGACCGCCCTGGGTCAGGCTGCGCGGATCGGCGATGCTTTTGGCTATGACGAGATCAACCTTAACGTCGGCTGCCCTTCGGACCGCGTGCAAAGCGGCCGGTTCGGCGCCTGCCTGATGCGGGAACCAGAACTGGTGGCCGATTGCGTGGCGGCTATGATCGAGGCGACCTCCAAGCCGGTCACGGTCAAATGCCGGATCGGCGTCGACGATCAGGACCCGGAGCACAGTCTGTTCGATCTGGTCGATCGGTGCGCCGCCGCCGGTGTCCAGGTGTTCATCGTCCACGCCCGCAAGGCCTGGCTTGAGGGTCTGTCGCCCAAACAGAACCGCGACGTGCCGCCCCTCGACTATGCGCTGGTCCACCGTCTCAAGCGCGAGCGCCCGGGCCTGACCGTCGTGCTCAATGGCGGCCTTGACGGCCTGGACTCCGCCGAGGCTCATCTGGAGGCGCTCGACGGGGTGATGCTGGGCCGGGCCGCCTATCACGATCCGGGCCTGTTGGGCTGTGTGGACCGCCGCATGTTCAATCCCGCCGCGCCGGACGTCACGCCGGAACAGGCCGTCCGGCGATACCTACCGTATGTCCAGGATGAGTTGGACCTTGGAACCCGCCTTCAGGCGATCACGCGACATATGCTTGGCCTGTTCCAGGGACGGCCCGGCGCTCGCGCCTGGCGGCGAATCCTTACCGTCGACAGTCACGCTCCCGGCGCCGGCGTAGAGGTTATAGAGCGGGCGTTGGCCGTGGTCGCCGAGGCGGCGCGACCGCGGCCTAGCTAGGCTCTCCCGAACATCGCCAGCTTTTCCGGCCGCACCCTTTGCGGCCGGCCGGGCAGCTCCGCCATGATCGCCGCGCGCTCCGCGTCGTCGAGCCGCGTCCAGCCCGCCACCTCGCTCAGGGTGCGGTAGCAGCCCATGCACAACCCGCTCTCGCCGTCGACGATACAGACCTTGATACAGGGGGTGACGATGGGCTTCGGCGGCGCGTTCATGCGCTCCGGTTATGCCGTTGCGACCACCCAGACGCAATCCTCCTCCAACGGTGTCAACGTGAAGGCGCCGTAATGTGAACAGCGTAATGATGAATAGTTATACAGATTACAATTTGGTAATATCAAATATTTACTATAAGTAATTTGATTTCGAGTCCGTTCATGAAGCATACAGAATTCATCAACAACCCCCCAGGAACGGGAATTCAAAAATGTTCAAAATCCTCATCGCGATCGCGCCGCTGGCGCTTTCAACCGCCGCTTTCGCCCAACCCATCCACATGAGCGACGCGCAGTATATCGCCGCCGCCCGCTGCCAGGTGCTGATGTCGTCCGCCTCGCTGGGCCACCAGGACACCAGTGACATCAACGCTCTGATGAACGCCCAGGCCGGATCACGGTCGAGCATGGCCGCGGTCCGCGCCCAGGAAGCCGCCGACGCCGCCCAACAAGCCGTTCGCCACGCCGGCGTTTACAGCAAGGCGGCTCTGATCGCCGAGCGCGACGGTTCCTGCAGAACCCTTACTGGCGCCGCGACGGTTTCGGCCGCGGCCGGTTCATCCGGAGTGACGCGGACGAACTGAGCCCCCCAATAGCGCGTTCGCGTTTGGCGGCCCGGAGTTCCCCTGCTCCGGGCCGCTTTCTATGGGCTGGACTTTAGGGGGGCGGGGCGATTACAGGCTTGTCGGCTCGCACATCGGAGCCGCCCAAGAGGCAACGCCATGGATCTGGATTTTTCACCGCAAGACGCGGCTTTTCGCGCTGAAGCGCGCGCCTTCATCGCCGAAAACTACCCTCAGGCCCTGCGCGACAAGCAGCGCGACGAGGAAGCCCTATCCCGGGAGGACTTTCTGTCCTGGCACCGGATCCTGGCCAAGAAGGGCTGGTCCGCGCCATCCTGGCCAAAGGAATGGGGCGGCACCGGCTGGACCCCGACGCAGAAATACATCTGGTCCGAGGAACAGGCCCGGGCCGACACTATTTCCGTCCTGCCCTTTGGCGTGAACATGCTGGCGCCGGTGGTCTACACCTTCGGCACCCACGAGCAGAAGGAACGCTTCCTGCCCGGCATCCGTGATGGCTTGGTATGGTGGTGCCAGGGTTATTCCGAGCCCGGCGCCGGTTCCGATCTGGCCTCCTTGAAGACCAAGGCCGAACGCATCACCGCCGATGACGGCAAGGAATATTATATCGTCAACGGCCAGAAGACCTGGACCACCCTGGCCCAGCACGCCGACTGGGGCTTCTTCCTGGTGCGCACCGACGCCAACGCCAAGCCTCAGGCCGGCATCAGCTTCCTGCTGATCGATATGAAATCGCCGGGGATCACAGTGCGGCCACTGATCACCCTGGAGGGCGGCCATGAGGTCAATGACGTCTTCCTCGACAATGTGAAGGTGCCGGTCGAGAACCGCATACATCATGAAAACCAGGGCTGGACCTGCGCCAAGGCTTTGCTGCTGCACGAACGCTCCGGCATCGCCGGGGTGGCGCGCTCGAAGCGGGGCCTGGAGCGGCTACGTCAGGTCGCGCGTACTCAGCTAGCCGACGATGCCGGGCCGCTGCTCTCCGACCCGTTCTTCAAGCGTAAGGTCGCCGAGCTGGAGATCGATCTCACCGCGCTGGAATATACCGAGCTGCGCACCCTGGCCGGCGAGAGCTCCGGCAAGGGGCCGGGCCCGGAATCCTCGATCCTGAAGATCAAGGGCACCGAGATCCAGCAGCGCCTGACCGACCTGGCCCTAGAGGCGGCCGGCCACTATGGCGCGCCCTATCTGCGCGGCGTGCCGCACAACCTTGGGGCCATCGGGCCGGATGAGGCGCACGGCGTGGCCGGAGCCTATTTCAATACCCGTAAGACGTCGATCTACGGCGGCTCCAACGAGATCCAGCGCAATATCATCGCCAAGGCCGTCCTGGGTCTTTGATCCAGGTCATGGCGGCCAAAGACCGAGCAGGGACCTAATCAGTCATGGACTTCAGTTTTACCGACGAACAATCGATGCTGCGCGACACGGTCGCCAGCTATCTGGCCGACCATTATGACTTCGACACCCGCCGAACGGCGATAAAGTCGGCGTCGGGCTGGCGCCCGGAGGTCTGGAAAGCCTTCGCCGAAGAGCTTGGCATTCTGGGCGCGGCCTTTCCGGAGGACCTCGGTGGCCTGGGCGGCGGTCCGATCGATAACATGGTGGTGATGGAGGAATTCGGCAAAGCCCTGGTGGTTGAGCCCTACCTCGGAACGGTGGTGATCGGCGGCGGCTTTCTGAAACACGCCGCCCCGGCCGGCGCCGAGGAGATCATCGGCAAGATCATCGCCGGCGAGGTCACCATCGCCTTCGCTTACGCCGAGCCCCAGGGCCGCTACAACCTGGCCAATCTGGTCACCACCGCCCGCAAGGACGGAGCAGGCTATATTCTCAACGGCCACAAAGCCGTGGTGATCGGCGCGCCATGGGCGACCCATCTGATCGTCACCGCCCGCACCGGCGGCGGCCAGCGCGACGCCGGCGGCGTGTCCGTGTTCCTGGTCGATAAGACGGCGGGGGGCGTGGTCACCCGCGATTATCCGACGGTTGACGGCCGGCGCGCTTCAGAGGTGTTCTTCGAGAACGTCTCGGTTCCCGCCGAGGCCCTGATCGGCGCGGAGGGCGACGCCCTGCCGCTGATCGAACAGGTGGTCGACGAAGCTATCGCGGCGACCTGCGCTGAGGCCTGCGGCGTTCTGCGCCGCCTGCACGAAGGCACCCTGGAATACACCAAGCAGCGCAAGCAGTTCGGCCAGCCGATCGCCTCGTTCCAGGTGCTGCAGCACCGGATGGTCGATATGTTCATCCAGCTCGAACAGGCGATCTCGATGACCTACATGGCCCATATCAAGCTGGGCGAACCGGCGGCCGAGCGGGCGAAATCCCTCTCCGCCGCCAAGGTCCAGATCGGCCGCGCCTGCAAGTTCGTCGGCCAGAACGCCATCCAGCTGCACGGCGGCATGGGCATGACCGACGAAATGGCCATCGGCCACTATTTCAAGCGCGCCACCCTGATCGAAGGCGAATTCGGCTCTGTCGACCATCACCTGCGCCGCTACGAAACCCTGTCGCTCGACGCCGCCGCTTAGGGTTCCTCAACCCGCGGCCAAAACTTTGTCGATGGCGATCTGGGCGTCGTTCTGCACCTGCTTCAGGTGGTCGGCGCTCAGGAAGCTTTCGGCGTAGATCTTGTAGATGTCCTCGGTTCCCGACGGGCGGGCCGCGAACCAGCCGTTTTCGGTGACCACCTTGAGCCCGCCGATCGGTTGGTCGTTGCCGGGCGCGCGGGTCAGCTTGGCCAGGAGCGGCTCGCCGCCTAGGCTGGTTGTGTCGAATTCGTCGGAATCTAGCTTTCCTAGCCGCTTTTTCTGCGCGCCGGTCGCTGGGGCGTCGATGCGTTCATAGAACGACCGGCCCAGGCCCTCGGTCACAGTGTCATAGAACTGGCTGGGGTCCTTACCCGTCACGGCGCGGATTTCGGCGGCCAGCAGGCCCAGGATCAGGCCGTCCTTGTCGGTGGTCCACACCGATCCGTCGCGGCGCAGGAACGATGCGCCGGCGCTCTCCTCGCCCCCGAAGCCAAGCGAGCCGTCGATCAGGCCGGCGCTGAACCATTTGAAGCCGACCGGAACCTCCACCAGGCGTCGCCCCAACCGGGCCGCCACCCGGTCGATCATGCCGCTGGAGGCCACCGTCTTGCCCATGGCGCTGTCCGCGCGCCAGCCCGGGCGATGGGTGCAGAGATAGGCGATCGCCGCGGCCAGATAACTGTTGGGGTTCATCAGGCCGCTGGAGGGGCAGACGATACCATGACGGTCGGCGTCGGTATCGTTGGCGAAGGCGATGTCGAACCGATCCGCCAGGGCGACCAGCGAGGCCATGGCGTAGGGTGAGGAGCAATCCATCCGCACCTTGCCGTCCCAGTCGGCGGTCATGAAACGGAAGGTCGGATCGACCGCCGGGTTCACCACCGTGGCGTTCAATCCATAGCGCTCGATGATCGGCGCCCAGTAATGGACCGCGGCCCCGCCCAGCGGGTCGATGCCGATGCGCACACCCGCATCGCGGATCGCCACCATGTCGACCACATTGGCCAGGTCGGCGACATAGGGGGTCACGTAGTCGTATCGATGGACGCAGGCCGCCTTGCGCGCCCGTTCGTAAGGGATACGCGCCACGCCCTCCAGTCCAGCGGCCAGCAGGTCGTTGGCGGTATTCTGGATCCAGCCGGTGACGTCGACGTCGGCTGGTCCACCGTTTGGTGGATTATATTTGAAGCCGCCATCCTCGGGCGGGTTGTGCGATGGGCTGATCACGATCCCGTCCGCCAGGCCGCCGGTCCGGCCGCGGTTGTGGGCCAGGATCGCGTGCGAGATCACCGGCGTGGGCGTGTAGCCGCCCGCGTGGTCGATCATCGTATCGACGCCATTGGCGGCCAGCACCTCCAGCGCGCAGGCCAGCGCCGGTTCCGCCAAGGCGTGGGTGTCGATGCCGAGGAACAGCGGGCCGTCGATCCCGGCGCGCTTGCGATGGAGACATACCGCCTGGCTCATGGCCCATATGTGCGCGGCGTTGAACGAAGCGGCGAAGGCCGAGCCCCGATGGCCGGAGGTGCCGAAAGCCACCCGCTGCTCGGCCACGCCGGCGTCGGGGGTCAGGGTGAAGAAGGCGGATACAAGCCGCGGCACATTGACCAGGGTGGAGGCGGGGACCGGCTTGCCGGCGAGGGGATTCAGGCGTTCGACCATATCAAGGCCAATGGGCTATCTTTCGCCGCCTGTCAGCCCCATGCGCCACGATTGCCAGCGCGTCCTCCCGGCCCTAAGCCCCGCCCATGTCGCTGCGCGATCTCGCCCTGCTGGTCGTCATCTGCCTGGTCTGGGCGGTGAACAGCGTCATGTCCAAGGTGCTGATTTCGCATTTTGGCGCGCCGCCCCTGTTCTACGCCGCCGCGCGGTT